>CAYHQC010000047.1:0-6949 GCA_964358845.1 uncultured Gammaproteobacteria bacterium
CATGAAATTTTCAGAATACCAAAAGCTTATTAAAAAAACTGCAATTTATCCTAATCAGGGATCTAACCTTGCGTATCCTGCATTAGGTCTTACAGGAGAAGCTGGTGAAGTTGCTGATAAAGTGAAAAAGCTCATTCGTGATCATAGCGGTATTATTACGCCGGAATTAAAACACGAAATGGTCAAAGAATTAGGCGACGTCCTCTGGTATCTTACAGCCCTTGCACTCGAACTTAATGTCAATCTTGAAGACGTCGCAAAATCAAATGTAAAAAAGCTCACAGACCGTAAGTCACGCGGCGTATTATCGGGTGATGGCGATAATAGATAAATTTATTCTACGATAATCGTCCCTGTCATACCCTGAGCTTTGTGGTTTCCGACGGAACAATAATATTCAAAAGAACCTGCTTTTTCTGATGTAAATTCTACTACTTCCTCCTCACCTTCTTTTAGAGTTTTCGATCTCACACCAAGTCCGTCAACGACAAAGTCATGTGATCCTTTCAAATTTTTAAATACGATTTTGGTCACAACTCCTTTTTTAATCGTAATCGTATTCGGTACGAATTTAAAAGGAGATCCCTCTACTATTATGACATCTTCTTTTACCACCATGGCCGGCTCTGTAGGAATAGGTGAATCTTTAGTCACTACACTGTCGAGTGAAAAATCTTCTGATGGTTTTGGCTGCATCAGCTTGTATGTGACCCCTCCTAACACTAAGAGAACGAGTAGGATACCAACTGTTTTATTCATACGAAACCTCCTTAAATAAGGTCATTATTACACTATGTAATATATCGTACATTAAAACAGACCACGTGCATAGGACGAAATTTTATAGCGGAAGATGAACAATACCCTTTGTTACTGCAATAAGGCCATCTTTTATTAAACCATCAAGTAAGAAGCGAACCTTTTGAAGCGTTAACGCATATACCTTGTGATATTTCGATTGTATCGCACTCATCGAATGCTGTGTTTCTCGAAGGTCATCAAGAATTTTCCCACGAAAATATCGATCAGATAGTTTAAATGGAATAGAGATCTTTCGACTACGCAAAGGACTATTGAGCTTAGGAAGTTCAATTGCTCCATAATCCATAAGCGCCTGATGCCATTGCCATGATTTCCCTTTGGGCACCAACTGTCTTGCTGTGTCAAGAATTATTACTTCTTTTTGCGGTATGTCGTTAAAGAACAAGTGTGTAATAATTTTTCGAATATTTGTGTCTACCATCGCGACATCTCTCTTGTATGCAAAAACTTGAATCGCCGCAGCTGTATAAGAACCGACGCCTGGTAATTCGCGAAGTGATTGTTCTTCCGTAGGAAATTTGCCATCGTAACGTCGTACGACTGT
This sequence comes from uncultured Gammaproteobacteria bacterium, assembly GCA_964358845.1. Taxonomy (GTDB): domain Bacteria; phylum Patescibacteriota; class Microgenomatia; order UBA10105; family UBA927; genus UBA927. The sequence goes on from CAYHQC010000047.1 coordinate 1,367, forward strand.
TTCTGCGGTTTTTTTAAGATATACGGCTCGTCTGTTATACCCCATACCTTTCCATGCGCGCAAAACGTCTGCAGTTGAAGCACTTGCTAAATCAATCATAGTCGGAAACGTAGCTAAAAATGCTTGATAGATAGGCAGTACGCGAAGTACTTGCGTCTGCTGAAGCATCACCTCAGAAACTAAAATTCTATACGGATCATGCGTATGTCGCCACGGTAAATCCCGTTTATTTTTCCGCCACCATGTAAATATTTTCTTCTGAAATACAGTAATCTCTCGTTTTGGTAACCTCATGCGGTGTATCTTACTCTGTCGATGTTGGCGAGGCAGTAGCAGTAATAGTTGCTGTGGCGCTCACCCGTACTGGCAGTGCAAAGTCTTTCACCTCTGTCACTTCTGTCACGGTGTTATCGTTGCTATTCCACAAGCCCTTTACACGAACTCTCTGTCCGACTGTAATCTCGGATTGTGTAATGGTCTCACCTTTTCTGTTAGAAAACTTCGTCGAACTATCCACAGTGACCGTTTGATCAGCACGTTTGCTGCTTATAGTCGTCATGACCCAACCATTTGAGAGAAGCGACTTCACCTCCCCAATAAATACCCCAAATCGCTTTTGGATGGATATATCTCGAATAAGTTTGGCAATAATCGTTGTTTGCGCCTCATCACTCCATGTGCCAACCACATTTACTGTGTCCCCCACCTTCATTTCATCAAGATTTGTTTTCCCCCAAAATCGACGTTCAAATTTTGTATTGCTGTCTATATTTATCGAAAAACTCTTCCCATCTTTTTCGACAGTTATTGATGTACTGTTTTTTGCAGTAATCGACCCCTTACTTATAACAGCTCTTTTTTTATTCAGTAACCCTCGAAGAACTCCTGGACGAGAACTGGCTTTTTCTATTCGATCTTCAAGCTTTTCCACTCGCTTCTCTTTTATATCATCAAGACGCGCTTTCAACGGATTTTCTACGGCATAGACTGATCCGCCTAAAGACAATAAGACTACTCCTGACATCATCACATATAGTGCTTTTTTCATAATAAAAATCCTTTCCTAGTATAGAGTACGTATGAAGAAACAAAAAAGTTTCACTCTACCGGCTCGTAGGTGATAGACAACTCTTTCTCGGCAAAATTTCCCTCTGCGTCATTTGCGACAATGAGAATATAATTCTCCCCTTCTTCAAGCGTCAACACCTGTGAGAACGTCCCATTTGCATCTGCCGATAATTCTAAATCGTTTATAAAAACTTCTGCTTTCGGGGATGTTTTTCCAATTACTGTAATTTGACTCGTTGTTACTATTTGCCCATTGGTCGGACTGTTTAGTGTCAATGACAATCCTGCATTGGTCAAAATAGGTGTCTGATTCTCGGTAGTACTAATGGTAGGATTCAACGCTTGCGTATCAATAAGAGTCGGGAATAATCTTTGGGTAGAGGCGCTTTTTTCTACGACCCGCTGTCTATATATCCCAAAAAAAACAATCCCCACAAGAAGCAATAATCCAACGCTATACGCAATCTTTTTATTCATTATACGACCCTCTCCTTTACTATCTTACTCGATTTCTCATACGATGCAAGTTTTTGAGATCGTAAAGAATACATTTTTCGTCTGTCTCGGGTGCGGTAATAAAGAATCCATGAAATGACAAGCACCCCAAACAAAATAAGGATATACTCATTAGGCACTTCCAACCAAAATGTCGATAACGCATCACGCCAATAATCAGCTACTATCTCTCTATCCTCCCAAAATAACGTCAACACATCCCACGTCCCTAAGTCTCTCACATCTTTAATAAATGCGATTATTACGACAGCAAACATTACAAACATCGATGTAAAAACGATAAACAACATGGTAAGTGTTTTAACCAACATTTTTTTCTCTATACCAACTACTCTCTTCATGACTCTTGCTGTTATATTGCGTGTAGATTTCATATTTTCAATATTTCTGAAAGAAGCTTCTTTGCTCGTTTTAAATGTGTGCGTACTGTGTTCACTGGTATATCAAGAACATGTGCTATCTTTTCATATGATACATCGTCAAAGTAGTAGAGTCGAATAGGTATTCGATATTTTTTCGGTAATGTATTTAAGGCTTCTTGTATTCGTACGCCTTCCTCTTTATCCATATACTCTTTTTCGATATTCACATGCGATGGATACACATCCTCAAGTGCTACTTCTTTTCCTCGTTTTTTAGTTCTCAAGATTGATATACTCGCATTTTTGGCTACTGTATAAAGGTATGGGGCAAACGGTCTCTTTTCATCAATGCTTGCAAGTGACTGATAGATACTCACAAACACATCCTGCATCACTTCTTGCGCAACATAAGGATCAAAGACGATACGGCCTACTACCCGAAGAAGCTTACGTTCGTATAACCGCACGAGATCTTCAAATGCAGATAAGTCACCATTCTTAACGGCAATCAGTAGTGTTCTATCACGACGATTCACGTGCTCCATACCCGCCATTATAGCAGTATTTTATGGTACAATTAGGCTTGCATGACAAACAAAATAGGGAAAAAAGCAGGAATCGTGGCTATCGTTGGGCGTCCAAATAGCGGAAAATCCACACTTCTTAATGCAATACTAAAGCAAAAGGTGTCTATAACGTCGCCAAAGCCCCAAACCACGCGCTTCCCTATACAGGCTGTGTATGAAGATGATCGCGGACAAATAATTTTTGTCGATACACCGGGAGTTTTTTCAAAAATCAAAGATCAGATAGCCGCACGCATAAATTTGCGGACTGAAACAGCGCTTGATGGAAGTCTTGATATGATCGTCTATCTTGTAGATCACACACGGGAACGTGCAGAAGAAGAAAATAAAGCCCTTGGCATGGTACGAAAAGTCAACAAACCAAAAATTCTTGTCATCAACAAAGTTGATATCAAATCGCCTACTCACATCGTACAGTATAAATTTATGGAAGACGAATTTGACGCGACAGTAGAAGTATCCGCCCTCATGCAAAAACATATTCCCGTACTTCTCTCTGCTATATTTGATCATCTTCCCGAGCGAGAGCCAATTACCATGAGAGAAGACTTGGTGCAACCGGGGCTAAATCTTGATAGCAAAATATTTGTCGGAGAAATTATTCGTGAAAAAGCATTTTTAACCCTTCGCAAAGAAGTACCCTACTCCCTCACCACCGTCGTTGACCAATTAGATGAGCGCGAAAATGGTGTGCTCTACATAAAAGCGCGCATACTTACGTCTCAAGATCGATACAAAGGCATGATTATCGGTGCCAAAGGGTCAGTGATCAAAGAAATTGGTGCGACAACAAGGAAAGAATTAGAAGTAGCTTCCGACAAAAAAGTATACATAGATCTCACCGTCGAAGTCGACCCCCACTGGATGGATTTTGTGTAAAATTCAATATTTGTACAGGTGTTGGAACAAAATTAGAACTCATGTTTTTTATCACTCGTCGGCTGAACTATTGTTCAATTGGCTCGAACCGATGTTTCCTAAAATAAAAATTTTGTGTGAAAGTCTGCGGACGCCGCAATTTTATTTTAACCGAAGAAACTTCAGAACTTGATCAAGTTCTTCTGTTAAAGACATTGATTCAGTATTTAAAGTTAAAGTTGGAATTCTTTTACGTTTCAAAAACGTATCTGTTTTTCCGTATTGCTCAACGAGGGCTTGCGTTTTTCGTATCTTATTGTCTATCGAAGTATCCGTAGTGAAAGTTACCTTTCCGCTCAAACCTCTACCTCGCTCATCATTAGTACGTTTTACTGAAGCATCACCTGCTTGGCGTGCTACAGCAGTTTCCGGAGAACATACGGTTATTAATACAACGTTAGGTTTTCGGATTCCAGCACGGCGGTGCAAGCCCCAAACTGTATCCATAGAAACATCTCCATCTTTTGTTTGATACGCTAGCGTTGCTGGTTCGCCTCGATCCGCTAGTCCAACCTGACCTCGCTGTAGTGCCGGTTCTACAAGTTTTTTATATATGGAGGCCCTATGATCAACAAGAGCTTGAGTCATTTCGAAATTTCCGGATCTTCCTTGTTTTCTAGCAGCATCTCTTGTTGCAAGTATTTCAGCACGGTCCGGATCAAGATCTTCTTCTCGGAATTGATAAACTGTTATTCCGCGTTCTTGTAACGCAGATCGTATGCCATCAAGTAATGAGGTTTTTCCACCTCCACTAATTCCATCGACAATGATTAGCTCACCTCGTCTTACCATTATGGGCTATTATACATATTTACCTCGCTATTTCAACTAGATGTACGCATTGTTGAATTAGAACGTAAGACGGGATAGAGTGGATTCTTTGCCTAAAACCTAAAGTGACTCAAGAAGGGGTGGGCTGGCCGCCTCCTTTAGTCTTCTTGTTTAATTGTACTTCCTAAATTCAATTTGAAATTGATTTTTATAACATTCAAACGATATTTTTGCCCGTCTAAACAAATCTTTTCTTCCTAGAATACATCGAAAAGCATTAATTCCATCGACTATATTCATATCCATAAGAAATTCATGATTATAGACAGAAATATGTAAATCTTTGAATATTCGAAACGTAAATTGCCCAGCAGCGGTAAAGCCTGTTTGTTTGGGCAACTTTTCCCATATGATTCCTAATGAATCTGCAATAACGGTGGATATTAATCCGCGCTCTGCTCCAGAATCAACCAGTGCAAATGTATTAAAATCCTTAATACCATTTGAAAATGTTACGGGGATCATCGGCACGAGTATGCCTGATTTTTCAAGTCATGGAAGCGGACTAAATGGAATAATTATTGGCATGTCATCCGACAAAGTTTGAATGATTGTCGCCCGAAGGATAATAATATACTTTTTGTTTCGATTTTATGGATTTATTCATCAATGATTTTAAGGTTTTTTCATAAAACAGCACACGTTTAAAATCTTCAGATATAGCAACCCACCCCTTACTATAAGGTTTGAGAAGATCAATAAAGTTTATCTTGGCTTGTTTCATATAACTCAAGTATAACACTGATTACAAAAAATGCACGTTTGATAAGATTAAGACCCAAGACGAGTAAGTGTTTCGTCTTTTCCTAAAACCTCAAGCGATTCCAAAAGCGGTGGTCCGATGGTTTTGCCCGTAACTGCCACGCGAAGCTGCATGAAAAGATCTTTGGCTTTCAGACCTTCCTTTTCAGCTGATGCACGAATCGCCGTTTCCATAGCATCGTGATTCCAAGCACAAAGAGATAAGACTGATTGGAGTAATTGGACTGATTGGTCTAATTTAGGAATCTCAAATTCTTTTGGCTTCTTGTAAAAGAATTCAGCTAAAAACCAAAACTCGACAAGCGTTTTCATACGCTCTATAACGAGCGGATAAATTTTTGCAAATAACACATCATCATGCGGAATCTTAGTATCAAATTCATACAATCGATCTCTTAGCATCTTCACATCCATTTTTTTTATGTATTCCCCGTTAACCCATCGCAACTTCTCAGTATCAAAAATAGGTGCAGTGGTTTTAAGCTGAGACATGTCAAATACCTCTATCATTTCTTCCGTCGAAAAGATGTCCCGACCGT
>CAYHQC010000048.1:0-6663 GCA_964358845.1 uncultured Gammaproteobacteria bacterium
CAAAAAATTAACGTATTAAATTCCTTGGGACACTAAATGATAGAAGTCAGGTGATTATTGGTGATCATAATGCATCACTTTATTAATGAATCATCTTTGGCAGTAATTCGGATGTGAGAGTGTCAATTCCTTCTTTGGACTTGGTAGAAATATAGACGTGTGGCACATCCATAGCAAGGCGGGCGAGTTTTTTGGTATTTGCACGAGTGTCTAAATCTGTTTTAGTAAATACGAGTACTACTTTTTCTTTTGCAATCGTTAGTTGATCAAGGATTTCGTTTACCACACGCACTTTCTCCACCATCAGGGGGTCTGATGCATCGATGACGTGGAGAATGATATCAGCACGCACGGATTCCATGAGTGTCGACTTGAACGCTTCTATAAGGGATGGTGGGAGATTGGCGATAAAGCCGATGGTGTCGGAGATGAGTACTTTTTTCTGCAAGCTCTGCATATAGATTTCTCCGACCGTGCTATCGAGTGTGGCAAATAAGGCATTTTCGACCGTGTGTTTTTTATGCGTCAGGATATTAAAAAGAGATGTCTTGCCGGCGTTGGTATACCCAACGATGGAGATAGTCTGGAGTCCCAAATTTTTTCTATGATCCATTTGTCGCTCACGCGACGCCACAGACTTCTCGAGCTCATCATGCACTTTTTTGATCGCCTGTTTCCAATGCCGCTTCATAAGCTCCGTGTTGGTTTCGCCAATACCCCGTGTCCCTATGCCACCGCCCTGGCGAGAGAGGACCATCCCCATACCAAATATGCGAGGACCCATACTATCCATTTTTGCTAGTTCAATTTGAAGTTTTGCTTCCGTGGTCCGTGCATGGCGAGAAAAAATGGCAAGGATCAGATCTATCCTGTCCCAAATTTGAATATTCGGGCGGATTTCCCAGTACATTTGCAGGAGATTAAATTTTTGACTGGGCTTCAATTGACCATTAAGAATTATGACGTCTATCTCATGTTCTTTGAGATACTCACCAATTTCTTCGGCTTTTCCCGGACCGATGTAGGTCGCGTTAAATTCCTTTCCCTTTTGCTCAATAAGGTCTATGACTTGGGCGTTTCCTAAAGTCTTTACCAGTTGCCAGAGTTCTGTGACGTCATGTTCCATGATTTCGCGATTCACGCGAGGCAAAGAGAGATAGACAAAAAGAATATTTCGTGGTTGGGAGAGATTTTGCACTAGGCGTATTATACCAAGATAAACATGGAGTTATGCACAGTGATAGTCTAATCTGAATGCCCACTACAACTTTTTTACGCTATAGCGCAAAAAAGTTGTAGTGGGAAATATGAGAGGCAAGGAGTATATGCGATATGTTGCGTATTTTGATAAGCATGGAGTATACTCTAGGCTACTATGGTTATCTCACAAGAAACAAGAAGGAAAATTAGGGAAAAAGTTGGACGGCGTGCTTATCGTCACGAAGGACAAGTGGCTGAAAAATTATTGAAAGACGGAGATATCCCTGTTGTTATTATTGGTGTTATGAGAAATGGTGATCCAGTGATTGCTAAAGTGAATGAATTAGTAGAATTGTTTAATAAGGAGCCGCTTCCTAAACGGAGTCATCGACCAAACACTCTATTTGGTCCGCGGTGATACGGGGGGCATATGACAATAAAAGAACAAAAAGTTGACGATGAAAGAGGTACGCAACCAGGTCATACATCGATTAATAAAGCAAGAAGTCTCGTTCACTATAAAATTGGTAATCGTCCGTTATCTTTTCAATAAAGTGTAGATCAGACATGGGCTGGTGTCAGTGATGCAGAAGTTAGAAAAATGACGCCTAAAAAATTGAGAAGATTAGCGAATTCTGGCGGAATTTCTGATAAATTGCTTATCGGAGGCTAACTTCATTTTTGCCGTTATTGTACAAACCCTCAAATAAAGGTATAACCAACGTACCGATTCTTTATGTCAGATACCATCAATATTATCCGTTGTCCCAAGTGCGGCGAAAGCTTTGAGCCAAGCGAAGCGTTTCGTCATCAAATGCAGGAGGAGATAGTCGAGAGAGAAAAAAATAAGCATGAGATCGAATTAAAAATACTGAAGGAAGAGACAGAGAAAAAAATAACGGAAAAAATTCGACTCGAGCAGGAAGAAGCGACCAAACAATTAAAGCGGGATTCGTTAGAGGAAAAAGAACGAAATAAACGATTATTAAAGCAGCTTGAGGAGCTTACCGAAGACCTGCGAAAACTTAGAAGGCGCGATGAAGAGCGGGAGCTTGAGATGAAAAAGAAAATGGCAGATGAAGAAGAAAAAATACGGGCCGATGCCAGGAAAAAAACTCTTGAAGAGCATGAGCTGAAAGACAGAGAGAGTGCAAAAAATTTGCAGGATGCGCTAAAGCAAGTCGAAGAACTCAAGGCGCAAATGCAACGAGGCTCTCAACAAGCACAGGGCGAGTCGCTTGAATTAGAGCTTGAAGAGAGTCTGAAACGCGAGTTTCCCGTTGACGGTATTGAAGAAGTGAAAAAAGGTCAACGGGGCGCTGATATTCTCCAAAGAGTGGTAGATAAGCGCGGACATGATTGCGGTACGATACTTTGGGAATCAAAAAATGCACAGTGGAGTAATCAGTGGATTGGAAAGCTTAAAGAAGATCAGCGTCAAGCCAAAGCGCACATCGCGGTACTCGTCGTCACGGATCCTCCTGACAAGCTTACGACATTTCAATACACTGATGGCGTATGGGTGGTCGTTCGAACCATGGCGATGCCTTTAGCTCTTGCACTTCGTTATAATCTCGTGAGTGTCAATTTTGAAAAGTTAGCAAACACGGGAAAGAGTGAAAAGATGGAAGATTTATATACGTATATTACCAGCATTGAATTTAAACAGCGGATCGAGGCAATTGGCGAAGCGTTTGGGAGTATGCAAGAAGAAGTGGAGCGTGAGAAACGGTGGTTTCAGACTAAGTGGGCGCGGCAAGAAAAACAATTGCGAAGAGTCATCGATAATACCCATGGGATGTATGGAGATCTTCAGGGAGTGGTGCGATCATTGCCAGATTTAAAGACGCTTGAGTTATCTGATGGTATGGGAGAAGAATAATTTTTGGTAGTGATTATCTATTAACGTTCTCTCAAAAGTAGTCTATACTGGGTATATGGATAAAGAAGGGCAAAAGAAAGAACGTAATGAAGAGGAGTTGTTGGTATGGACATCTCCGTCGCGACTCTTTAAGAAACGAGATAAGGAATACTTTACCAATATCGTGGCAATTGTGTTTTTGTTTTGCGTCATTTTTGTATTTGCCAGAGAATTTGCGCTGATGGCTGCGGCAATTTCGATATTATTTTTGGTTTATGTTTTGGCAACGGTCCCTCCTGAGGATATAAAGCATCGATTAACGAGTATGGGGATAGAGAGCGCGGGGCATTATAATCGTTGGGAAGAATTTGCTGATTTTTGGTTTGAAGAGCAGTGGGGACAGGTGATGATGGTGTTGCGCCCCATGATGGGTCCACGAATGATTATTCTCTTGGGAAGTGAGCCGAAGGCGAAAGTGAAAGGAATTGTTGCTGATTATATTCCCTATCGTGAGGAACCGGTGAAAAGTTGGGTGGATAATGCTGCAAATTGGATCACGGAAAAAATTCCCCTTGAGAAGCCCCAAGCCTAGCTTCATGGTGTAATCCGTAGTAAAATACACGTGGGTCCTTCGACAGGCTCAGGACAACCCTGAGAGAATTCGAAGGGTTGTCTCCGTAGTTCAATGGATAGAATGCGGCCCTGCGAAGGCTGTGATGACAGTTCGACTCTGTCCGGGGACGCACACCTTTTCAGCGCGGAGGGTTGGCTCGAGCGGTTCAAGGCGATAGTTTCGAAAACTATTCTTCCGTAAGGGAGGCACAGGTTCGAATCCTGTACCCTCCGCACTGGTAAGGAAAAACTATGACCATCACTATTTGCGGCAGTATGCAGTTTCACAAGGAGATGGCCAAGGTGCGCGGGCTTCTCACTGAGCGCGGCTTTACGGTGTACGTTCCCGGCGAATTGGATGATCTGGCGAAAAATGAGTCATATATGGAGAACGATGAGGATCGTATCACTGCCAAAATAGAATATGACTTTATTCGCGAGCATTTCAAAAAAATTGAAAGTGCAGACGCAATTTTAATATTAAATTACGAAAAAAAAGGTATTAAAGGATATATAGGCGGCAACACATTTTTGGAGATGGGATATGCGTTTGGATTAGGGAAAAAAATATTTTTACTCTATCCCGTTCCTGAGATGGATTATAAGACGGAAATGCACGCTATCCAGCCAATTGTGCTTAGCGGAGATCTTTCAAAAATTTAGCACCTATAGTTTAATGGATAGAATATGGCCCTCCGAAGGCTGCGATGACAGTTCGACTCTGTCTAGGTGCACAAAACTGTTATAATAATCTTATGAAAGTCAGAAAGTTAGATTACCTTATCGAATTAACATACGACAGAGCCTATAAGGGGTATGTTGCTGACGTGGTTAATTTGTATGGATGTATGTCTCAAGGGAAAACAAAAAATGAAGCGTTGGTAAATGTAGAAAAAGCCATAAAGGCATATATGAAATCACTTGTTAGAACAGACAGGAATACAGATATGGTTCAAAGAAGCGTTGAAACTCCAATGCCTATGGCATATGCCTAAACTCACTAATATTTCTGGAAGACAGGCGGTTAAGGCATTTCTTAAGTTTGGATACATTCATGTTCACACCTCTGGAGATCACGCAATTTTACAAAAACCAAATTCTTCAACGCTCTCAATTCCACTTCATAAAGAGGTGGCTCAGTTTCTTTTGAAATCACAAGTGAAGAGGGCTGAAATACCGATCAATGATTTTATAAAAGCGTTAAAATAAATCAAAACTAAGAGAAATACGACTATTTTTTCATTTCTACGGGATTTGATTGGAATTCTGATGTGATAAGTTGCTGCTTCAATATTGTTCCTTCGTTATTACGTTGAATAAGAAGTGCTTCAGCTTTTCCGATGGGTTGATCTAATCCTATTTTATTTTTGTCACCAGTTTTTTCATAGTGTCGAATAATACTCACAATTTCGCCATGTGTTACGATTGCAACGGTTGATTCTAGATTGGAATCGAGAAGTTTCTGATATTCTTGGGTTACGCGTGCGTATGCTTCTGGCAATGTTTCTCCTTGTATATCAGGCTGGTAAGGATTAGTTGAAAATATATCTTCTTTGACGTTTGCGAGTTCGCTTATAGGTCTTCCGTCCCATTGTGGAGATGATCCGCCACGTAAATTTTCGCGGATAATTACTAGCGGGTGATTTGGCAGGTCCTTGCTAAGGATTTGTGCTGACTGTACCGCTCGTGGGAATGGACTTGTATATATAAGCGTAGGTGCTACTCCTTGTGCTTCGAGAGATTCTCCAAGTTTTTTCATTTGTTGTTCGCCTATTTTGTTGAGTGGTTGTTTAGATCCATACATACGTGGTCCGGTGGGTCCCATAGGCGAGTCAACCTGTCCGTGGCGAATAAGAAGCATGGATGAGTTCATTGCGGACTATTATATCAAAGTAAATCCAATATTTGATACAATGCGTGTATGAAACAAACAAAACAGTTGGCAAATTTAATATATGAGGCAGCGAATGTGAAACGGATGCTTCGCACCGGGTGGCAACGTTTGGGAGACAATGAAGAAGGGGTAGGAGAACATTCCTTCATGACTGCAGTAATAGCCTATTTGTTAGCAAAGCAGATTAATGCAGCGAAATCAGATAAGAGATGTGTTTCCATGGAAAAAATATTGATCATGAGTATTTTTCATGATTTTCATGAAGGACGAACTGGTGAGATGGATAAAGTGGCTAAATTATATATGACACGTCACGAAGATAAAGCAAATATAGATATATTTTCAGGTGTTGATAATGAGTTGCTCACACTTTTAAATGAATATGAAGCAAAACAGACGCTTGAAGCACTCGTAGTATACGAAGCCAATGTGATTGCGTTCGGCGTGGAGTGTAAAATTCTTATGGAGCGGGGGAATACTCATGCCAAAGAATGGATGGATGCTAATTCGCTGCGTGTCAGACTTCCAGAATCTGTAGAATTGATGGATCTTCTTTCCAAGACAGATAGTCAGGATTGGTGGAAAGATATCCGCGCGACTATTCACGAAGAGTTTGCGAAGTGACCGTTTTCCGTCATCCTGAGCTTGCTCGCCTCGCTAAAGCTTTGGCGAAGCGGGTCGAAGGATCCTATTCTCCTTGGTCAAAAAGCGTTTGAGCCGATTTCTTTGTAAGATGTTGCCGGGTGGCAAACAGAACGCCAAGAACGATTAATACGGATCCGAATATGTATGCTGGAGAAAGCCGTTCTCCAAGAACTATAGCATTTATACCCACGCCAACAACGAGCTGTACATATTCTTTAAGAGATGCAGTCGTTGCAGATACATGCTGTACTCCCCATTGGAAAAGAAAAAATGTGACGATCGTAATTCCTATTGCCGCATAGAGTAATACGCCTGCATACGACGGAATGAAAAGTGCAGGTGATATGAGTGATTGATTGGTGATAAATGATGCAAATGTTGCGACAATGGTTACTATAAATATGTTGACTGAAGTTGAGAGTATAGGCGAGTATTCACCTTTTAAAAGAAT
>CAYHQC010000049.1:0-6649 GCA_964358845.1 uncultured Gammaproteobacteria bacterium
ACTATTTTCCGGTCGGTGTTTAGTTGACTACTTATAAAATACTCCTATACTATATATTTTTACCAAATTATTTATTACTGTACTTTGGTCATAAATATTTTTTACTGTACGATATTTTCGTACAGTTGCTTCCAATTGATCACTAGTATACGAAAAAATACGTGTCACTTGAGTCAAACTTTAAGACTCATAACAAAAAGTTTTCACTCTCAATGAAAACAATCAGTTAATTGTTTGCAACAGCAATGAAAGGATAATCTCTGCCCAGCCAATGTCAGAAGCGAGGACAAATACGAGCTTGACAAGCATAAAGTGTTACGTTATACTTTACATTATATGAAGCAAATTCTCATCTTACTGGAAGAAAAAAAGCGCCAATTAGATGCCCATCAACCCTTTTCTCCTGAGTTGATAACTAATCTCCGTGAGTGGTTCAAAATTGAACTAACATACACCTCTAACGCTATTGAGGGCAACACACTCTCAAGAGCTGAAACTGCGTTAGTAGTTGAAAAAGGTCTTACCGTCGAAGGCAAAACCCTAACAGAACACTTGGAAGCGGTAAATCTTGCCCAAGCGTTTGATTTCATACAAAAAATTACCATGAACAAACAGGGAATCTCAGAGAACACTATCCTTGATTTACACCAGCTAATTCTCCAAAAAATCGATACAACCAATGCCGGACGTTACAGAAACGTGCCTGTTCGTATTGCGGGATCCACTGTTATTTTACCGAATGCCATGAAAGTTCCAGAATTGATGAGTGAGTTTGTCTCATGGCTTCAGAAAAGCGATGATAATCCTTTAACAATAGCAGTTGATGCTCATTTTAAATTAGTAAGTATTCATCCTTTTGTCGATGGCAATGGTCGGACAGCACGACTGCTTATGAACTTACTTCTGATGCAGGCTGGATACCCGCCAGCTATTATTCGCAAAGAAGATCGCAATCAGTACATCTCTAGCATAGAAAAGGCTCAACTCACAGGCTCGCTTTCTGATTATTATGCGTTATTATATGAAGCAATAAATCAATCATTGGATATTTATCTTAATGCCCTAGAAAATAAGGAGAATGAAAATAAATTAACCCTGAAATCTTTGCTCAAAATTGGCGAGCTCGCAAAATTATCTGGAGAAACTGTGCCAACTATTCGTCACTGGACCAAAGAAGGATTATTGACTGTAGCAGAATATACCCATAGTGGTTACCAGCTTTATAGTCATAATGCAATATCTGTTATTCAAAAAATTCGAAGACTCCAAAATACAAAAAGACTCACATTGGCAGAAATAAAAGGACAATTGGCAACAAGCTTCTCGTGATTCTCATAAAGTACCTTCAAGTATACCAAAATGTCAGAAGCGAGGCACAAATTGAGAGATAAGAGCGGTTACGCATCTTCAAGTTCCTGCTTAGTTACATTCGCTTGCTTTAATAGCGAAGCAAGCGTACCCAACGCAATTTCTTTATGATTCGGAACAATAGTTGTTTGAAGCTTGCCACCTCGAACGCCTCGCATTTTTATATGACTTCCTTTTTGGGATACAATCATAAAACCTAATCGCTTCAGACGTGTAATTATATCTCTTCCTGAATACAATTTAGGCATACTGAAACTTTGGGAATAATTTCTCCAATCGAAGATCAGGCAATATCTTCAAAGAATCTGCCGAAACTTTTTCATCTTCAAAATAAAGCTCAATGGCTTCATTTAAATTTATAAGTGCCTCACTCATAGATTTTCCTTGGCTGGCTATATCAATTTCCACGGCTTTGGCTACAAACCATGCACCTTCACGCCAAACGAGGGCATTCATTCCATAAGAGGCTATTTTTTGTTTTTTCTCTAATCGTTTCATCATATAATCGTAGTATATCACATCAAACAAGTCATTCTTCTTGCATATTTACGATGAGCATAACGTACTTTGCGTATACCGAAAGCTAACAAAGAGAACAAACTGAGTAGTGATATCCCGTCGGCCAATAGCCGCAAGGGAGTCTCTTCAAATCTAACGATTAGTTGATGCTCTCCACTGGGCATATTCACATGGATAATACCGTCAGATTTATAGATGATAGTAGTTTCTTTACCGTCAACATACGCTTTCCACCCGGGAAAATAGAGTATATTCGCTGAGACAGTGCTTTCTGTTTTAGCATTGATAGTCATCTCATAGGAAAGTGGGGTCTCTTTGTACACATTTATAGCGGCATCCCCAGTGCTCGCTTGAAACCTTGTAGAAAACCGCTCTTTTTTCCATCCTGTCCATATTGTCGAGAAGCTATTACCTAAAGATGATGTGCCATCTGTAAATTCACGCCGAGAAAGGTAATGTGCATCATCCCGCTTTTCATACGTCACAGGCTTCATATATGAAAAACTTGCTATAAAAGCCAGAACGGTGAGCCCCACCATAATCCATCGTGGTGTCACAGTGGTAAGAAGCGCTCCAAGATACCCAGTGGCAATGGTGGTAACCACCAATAATCTCCATGGATACTGAATATTGCCCATAAGCGGCACGTATCGCCATAATGACAACGAGTACTCTGTCATACCAAAGATTGCAACCCCTACCACACAAAGAACGGGGAAAATTATCGCTCGTAATGCTTTCTTTCTCACTGCCGCAAAAAAACTGATACATACGATAAGAAGCGACACGATGCCAATTTGATACGACATCTCATCAGCGGTAATCCCTACACCCGAAAATCCCGTTCCCCACGATGGGAAGAGCAGCTGAAAAAGATCCGGAAAATGATCAGCATACGAAACACTATTTAAACCCACCATAAAACGGCTCTCAACGAGTGCCGGCAGCCAAAAATACGTTGCTAACCCAATTCCCGTAACAATTACTAAGATGTTGCCTCGTTTGCGATACCATGTATACAAAAAAATAATTGGAATAAATATGAGCGCTGTAATATTGTGACTTACTATAATACCGGCTATCCCTATTGCTACACCAAAGGAAACACCATATTCTAACGCTGCAAGGGTTAACAACACAAAAGAAAGCGCCCACACCTCTCCTACTGATCCCCGTACATAAATATCCACAAACCAATACGGCACCATCGAACATATAATCGTACCTATAAGTGCTGGCTTTTTTCCAAACACTTTACGTAACCACAAAAAACACCAAAGTATAGCCGTAAGATACCCTGTAGCCAAGGTCAGCTTCACGCTGTCGACAAACGTCGCGCCCAATGCATGGAATAAACTTCCTATATAGTTAGGGAATGGATAATGAAAAAGAAAAAGCGGTAAGCCGTATCCACTATTTAAATCAGGCGCCCATCGAGGAAATACATACCCTTGAGACAACATCTTATAAAACTGCCAGAAACGAATAATATGATACTCTCCGTCATGCGTCGGGATAAATCGAGCACCAAAAAGCCATTGCGATGCAAATATTGCCGGAATAAGTGCGAGCAATAAAAATTTCATGGTTTATTCGAAAAAATTTTATACCAGAGACTATAACAAACTAGCGGCACCCATGTCACAAGAAGCCGTATCATAGGACCTGTGCCTCCATACTCTCTCGTCGCTATCCACGGCACGTATCGAAGCATCAGTCCAAAACTTAACATATACGCGGCTCCATGAAGAAATGATCGTTTCCTCATTGGCAATAGCGATATAAACACAAGAAACCATGTCGCGTACCACGGATACATTTCTTCACGCATTGGTGTGAATAAAAAGACGCCAAACATACAAATTCCTGCAAACAAAGCACGCTTTTCGTCTGATAAGTGACGGAAAAAAATAAAGACCGGCAACACCATTATAGTTGCACCCTTTACCAATACTGATGCAATCATAAAACCCCATCCTGCAATTTGCGCGAATAATTGATTGCTCCTGCAAAGATATATTCCATAGAGAACAAGCGCCATCATGAACGTGTCATTGTGGCCTGATACAAATGTCTCAATAATCACCAGTGGATTAAACGCGAAAAACAAAACGTTTCGCGCGTTCTTTGTCATTTTACATATGAGAATACCAATCGTCACATATGAGGCGATTACCAATAGTTTAAAGGTATACAACGCGACCAATACATTACCAAAAGAAAGTACATACGGAATCCACGTGGCAAGTATCCACACTGGCCCGTATAACGCAAGCTTATTGGCAGCTCTGGTAAACCCAAGCATTGGCTCACCAAGAAGTTCTGTCGGCATCACAAGATATGGATTTTCTCGATAAAAATATGCCACTTTTGCTGTAAGAACATAGTTGAATATGTCATGAGATAATGCAGGGTATGATAAGAAAAAGATACAACCTATCAATAACAAAAATTTCCAATATGTTTTTAGCGTTGGTAGCGTCTGTATCCTAATAATCAATGCATACAAGATAAACAAAATGAAAACAAAAATTATATATATAATCGCGGCAACAATCGGCGTTTTATACACGATGTGAGTCAACGAATTGAGGACTGATAATGCCCACGGATGCGTCGAGATACTAAAATTTGGATCAACGAACCCAAATGAAAAAAGTGAAAATAAGAATCCGACTACTGCAAACCAAACAAGTATTGCTTTCATATTATGGATTCATACTATTCTCCCGTATATTTTGACGAAGCTTTATAGAAGCAGTCAACCGCTCATGAATGGATAACACCGTTGAGGAAATTTTTTCCGGTGTCCATATAAATTCTGGAGGCAATTCTCTATATAACTTTGTAAGTAACTTCTCGTGAGTGCTCATCTGTTCTTTTAATGATGCAACAACCAATGACATATTTTTCTTTTCTTCTATACCTCTCTGAATCTGTTTTGATAATGTAGTGATTTCTTTGTCAGACCGCTCTAGCGCATCAAATGCGAGCAAATACTGTTTGTACTCAAATAATGTCTTCGCCTCTACCAGATATTTATCAGCAGTACTCATGATATATTTTGCTTGTGCAATAGACCCGAAACTCCAATATCTTTTAATCTGATCTGCTATGCGTGATATCGTATACACTTTATTTCCGGGCATCGCTGAAGGATATGGCAATACATATTCAGAAAATACAAGCGAAGGTGTGGAAAAAATTAAAATCAAAAGAAAAAACGAAAGGAAATACTTCATATCACTATAAAGACATAAATTTTTTGTATGCCATAGGAAAATGGAGGCTTGAGAATAGTGCAAACTGAAATCCTTGCCATCCGTCTACAAGCCCCTTATGACGAAGATAGATAGAAAAAAACGTAACAAGCGGTTTCACCAAACAATACGATAAAAATAAATTAAGCGTGGGGGTTTTATACATCTTTCGTAAATCTAGAGCTGTAAGCGTCGTATACGTATCCGCTTTAGCCCAATATTCCTCAAGCGTGTTGTTGGTGTAATGCAAAAGCGGCTCTTTAAGCGTTCCAACTTCTCCATCTATGACAATCTGCTCATGTACTGACTTGCAAGGCAACATGCCTTTACCCCTTTTAAACAAACGCACAAGATAATCAGGATACTGTCCGCCTTTGGAAAGCCATTTGCCAATGAAGAAATTTTTGCGCGGCATTTGATACCCGGCATTTGTATTCTTTTTCTTTATTACTGACAGAATTTCGGCGCGAAGCTTTGGGCTTATGACTTCATCAGCGTCCAACTGCAATATCCAATCGCTCTTGCATGCATCTATGGCATACTGCTTATTGATATGAAACATCGCTGGATTATCTCGTTTAGAAATGTTCGCACCATACTTCTTTGCAATTTCAAGAGTTCCGTCAGTTGATCCGCCATCGACCAAGACTATTTCATCAACCCACGAAACTACAGAGGCTAAACATGCTTCTAATTTAATTACCTCATTATATGTGGCTATAGCCACAGAGAGTGTTACGTTCTTTTTTGCCATAGCCGCATTGTAGCAAGAAACCCCAAAAGTATGAAAATACCCGCAATTGAAATCCAGTTAGCAAGCTTTCGAAGCTTCGTATCAGAAAAAATGATTTCGACATTATGTGATCCTTTTGGCACTTCAAACGTTAACAACCCGCGATAATTAGGGTTTTGAAATTCTATGGGAACTCGTGTTTTATCCACGAATACTTCCCAATTAGGAAAATAGAGTGTATTTTCGACAAGTTTGACGGGTGATAATGAAGAAACAGTATAGGAATGATACGTACTATTTCTACGACCAATGGTAATGGACACATCCTTTCCGCTTATGACCTCAATCGGTGCTTTGGCTCTCGTTTCCATAAAACGAATAGACCAAATCGGTGAACTCTCTCCTGTATCAGTGGTACCGTTGTACACACCGGTGAAATTACTGTCAGGCATCGATATATATTCTCTTGCGTGCCACATAGGAATGGTGCCAACCATTGCGATTGCGCACAGTAATCCCATCATCCATATCTTCTCTTTTTTAGAAACTATACTTATACAAATAGCGCCAACAATCGAGGTTACAAATACTGCGACACTCATCAACCGCCAAGGAAATTGAAACTTTTGCAGAAGCGATATCGATTGCCAAACAGGCAACGCTGCATTGGTCATAAGGAAAAGTGAGAAAATAAATATGGCGACTGCCGCTATGGTGAATATCTGCATTTTTCGATTCGCTTTGGAAAACTTCACCAAGACCAATACCA
>CAYHQC010000050.1:0-6587 GCA_964358845.1 uncultured Gammaproteobacteria bacterium
CCCCGCCATGCGGGGTTTTGTAAAACTCCTGAGGCGAAAGCATTTAGTCACTCATGTACTTTCCTATTATAGTGAGGTTTATCCTGGCCGTCAACAGGGGCAAACGTCAACACGGCAAAAGCAAAGCCACTGGAAAGAAGCATCCCGCCAATAATATCCGAAAACCAGTGATGACCGAGGTAAATACGACTTATTGAAACGAGTAAAACATATGATCCTAAACACAGTCCAAATATCAAACGTTTTCTCAATGCTAAATGATAAATGCTAAATGATAAATAACTAATAATACTAACAAACACAGCTCTTGCTGCGTGACCTGAGGGATAAGAAAATTGTTCGTTTATATAGTTAGCTGGAAAAATACTGGTGGCATGTTTGATCATAGAAAACGGCGGAGATGGATGATGAACAATAGATTTTCCATACAACTCAACAAGAACGATAGCAACGAAACCAGTGAGAATAACAAAAGCCTTACCATTCCAACTTTTTTTCTTCCTATCGTACAGCGCCAATCCAGTAAGTATGATAACGACCGCACTGGTAAACTCAGGACTGGCAAAAAAAGTAGTGCCTGTCATCATAGTATCCACAAACGATGCCAATCGAAGATGCGCGGATCTATCTATTTTCTCTTGCACTTTGACCGTCACCGCAAAATCGAGATTACGGATAAACGGTCGGTCTTCATATTTAGAAAGAATTACAAACAAAAGGAGCGAAACAAGCCCCACTACGCATAAAGCTACGCGGGGCAGACGGATTAATCGGAGTAATATTTTATTCATACAAGCGTATAGAATATCAAACAAACATATTAACATGTTAGCATGATGATATATCGACGTTAACGATTTATTTTTTACTTTTTAAGAGCTCTTGCTGCCGCATGATTTCGTAGAGAATTATGCCGCTGCAGACCATGACATTTAATGACACATTAATCCCATACATTGGCAACTCTACAATAGTATCAACCATTTCCAACACCTCTTTTGAAACACCAACGGTCTCATTCCCAATTACAATTGCGATCGGGAGTTTATACTTCACCGTTTGAAACGGTACACTTGTTTCATCCTGCTCTATCGCATAAACAAAACCATCTGGATGCACTTCTTTAAATGCCTCAATTGCCTCAATTGCAGTATTTTTATATTCCCAATCGACAAGCTGCCATGTATTAATTGATGCTTTTTTAATGCGAGAATTAGGCGGCGTCAACGTAGCCCCGCAAAGATATACTTTCTCTACTGCCACTGCCTCTGCTAAACGAAAAATAGACCCGACGTTATACGTATCCCAAACATCATCAACGATAATCGTAATCGGATTTTTCTTCACCGAAGACAACATTTCGCTATCAGGTTCAGCCACTCGTAATTGTTTTGCGTTAAGTTTTACCATATCCCTATTATACCAATCTGCTATCATTTACCTATGACCATTCTTCATGCAATTATTTTATCAATCATTGAAGGCATCACTGAATTCTTGCCAATTTCATCCACTGGCCACATGATTTTGGCGGCCAAAATACTAAACATCCAGCAAACAGAATTTGCCAAAAGCTTTGAAATTATCATCCAACTTGGAGCAATCCTTGCTGTCGCAACGCTCTATATTCAAACTCTTCTTACCAACAAAAAATTATGGACTCCTCTTATCCTCGCGTTTTTACCAACTGCTATCATTGGATTTACACTCTATCCTCTTGTGAAAGGATATTTATTAGAAAATACACTCATTACGACAATCAGTTTATTTATCGGCGGCATCATTCTGATAGGATTTGAAAAATGGAAAAAACTGGATTACCGCCGGAGTTTATCCCGAGAATATTCGAGGGACGGGAATGACAAATTTATTATACCATCAACCCTCACTCCCAAAAGCGCATTGATGATCGGCCTATTTCAATCAGTCTCGATAATTCCCGGCGTCTCTCGCGCGGCAGCAACCATCATAGGCGGCATGATCACTGGTCTCTCAAAAAAGGATGCAGTAGAATTTTCATTTCTTCTGGCGCTGCCGACGATGGCAGCTGCGACTTTACTTGACGTGATAAAAAATCGAGAGGTCTTTACTCAGGGAAATATCGGCATTTTACTTTTGGGATGTGCTATAGCGTACATCAGCGCATTGATCACCGTCAAAAAATTCCTTACCTACGTGAAGACCCATTCTTTCGCTTCTTTTGGCGTCTACCGAATTGTCCTTGCTGTTTTCTTTGCACTGTACGCGTTCCGTTGACAATAAACAAAAAAAGTCGCCCAATGCCCCATCCTATAAAAGCTCCCGCAACGACATCAATCGGAAAATGCACACCGAGGTAGATACGAGAAAAAGAAATAAGTGATGCAAAAATATATAATCCCCAACGCCATCGTGGTTCTTTCCGAGCTAAAACTACTGCCAGCGCCCATGCAAAGGCGGCATGAGAAGAAGGAAACGAAAATCCTGTCGTAATCGTATCGACAACGATTGCAGATTCACCATTTCCGATAAGAAACGGTCGGGATTTTGCTATAAACGGTTTCAACAACCTTTCAACTAATAACCAGCTCGTCGTAAGCGTGCCCGCAATTGAATATATAAATGAATGATCTTTCCGTTCTTCACGAACAAACAAAAGGAGTCCTAAAAGCAAAAATAAAAATCCCCCTTTCCCAATACCAGAAACAGTCAAAGCCAACGCGTCAGAGGCTGGTGTATGTGGAAGATGATTGATAAAAAGAAAAAGCTGTTGATCAAGAAGCAATAATCGTTCCATAAAATAATTACGGCTTTGGAGTCGCTGTAGGCGAGGCCGCTTTGGTGGGCGTGAGTGTCACCGTCGGTTTCGCCGTAGGGGCCACCAGTTTCTTTGTGGGAGTAGGTTTTTTGGTGATTGCTTCAGTGGGTACTGCAGATGGCGATGCGACCACCACAGGTGTGGGCGAAATAAAGATTACACGAATAACACTTTCGTCAGGAACCGGAGAGAGTATTTTCCCTCTGGACATAACGACACCTAGGATCACAACGATTAAAATCACAAATCCTGTAATAAGGGTTATGGCGGCAATTGTTTTCCTACGATCATCCATACCTTTAGTATACCACTATTTTATATCCTCTTTTTTCCACGCCGCAAATGTGCACGCAGGATACGCACTGCACCCGTAAAACTGCTTCCCACGCTTACTTTTTTTCACCACAATACTCTTGCCGCACTTTGGGCACTGCACATCTATTTTTTCTCCGTACTGCCTCGTATAGGTACACGTGGGAAAATTGGTACACGCGACAAATTTTCCAAATTTTCCCGTACGTATCACCAAGGCGCTCGTACAATTTGGACATTTTTCATCAATAGCTTCTTCTGAAAGTGCCACCTTTTCTGCGGTCTCATAGGTAGATGCTAATATTTTTTCAAACGGTTCATAAAATTCTCGGATAACTGGCTGCCACTTTTTCTCGCCATTTGCGATCGCGTCCAAATTAGCCTCCATCTTTGCCGTAAATGGCAAATCAATGATGGATCCAAAATATTTCACCAGAAAATCAGTCACCATGCATCCTAATTCCGTCGGAACTAACTTTTTTTCCTCACGCGTCACATACTGGCGATCAATAATAGTTGAAATAATCGGCGCATACGTGCTCGGCCTTCCGATATCTTTTTCTTCCAACGTTTTTACTAAACTTGCTTCGGTATAGCGAGGGGGAGGATTGGTCGTGTGCGTCATCGGCGTTTTTGATTGTAAATGCAGTACATCGGAAACCGCGACAGGTGGTATCACTCTGTCTTCAACGTCCCTTCCTGTCACGCGAAGATATCCGTCAAATTTTATCACTGAGCCGGATGTTTCAAATACGTATCCGTTACTACTGTGTATATCTATCGTTGTTGCATCAAACACTGCATCAGTTGACTGACATGCGACAGCCCGTTTCCAAATAAGTTCATACAGTCGGCCGTGATCCCTATTCATGTCTGAACTGTTAACTGTTAACTGTAAACTGTTAACTGTCACATTCGTTGGTCTAATCGCCTCATGCGCTTCTTGAGCGACTTTTGATTT
Source organism: uncultured Gammaproteobacteria bacterium (assembly GCA_964358845.1). GTDB lineage: Bacteria > Patescibacteriota > Microgenomatia > UBA10105 > UBA927 > UBA927. The sequence continues at coordinate 4,071 of CAYHQC010000050.1, forward strand.
TGTCTTAAATACCTTGGACTCCTTGGGCAAATATTTTTCTCCGTATGTTTTTTTTATGAATGCACGCGTCTCGCTTATAAATTTTTCCGCAAGATTGACGCTATCGGTACGATGATATGTAATAAACCCTTCTTCATAGAGTTTTTGCGCCAACTGCATCGTTTTTTTCGATGAATAGCTAAGCTTTCGTCCCGAGTCTTGCTGAAGCGTACTTGTCGTATAGGGAGCAGGCGGACTTCTTCGTATTTCCTTTTTATCTACAGCTGATACGGTAAACGGTTCTTTAAGATCTGAAATAATACTACTGGCTTGTGGTTCTGATCGAATTGAGGTGACAGACGTCGTATATTTTCCGTCAAAAAGGTCAAAAGCCAATGTGCTCTCGTACTTCACATTGTCTTTAGAAACTAAAGTAGCGAGTACTGGCGCGGGAAGATTCGACAAATTCGAGCCCTGCGCCGAAGGGGCCTCGCTCTGCGAGGATCGCAGGACACGAGAATTTGACGAAGCGACCAAAGCGCCCTGAGCAAACTCCCCCTCAATCGTAAAGTACTCCACACTTTTAAATTTTTCTCTTTCCCGCTCTCTCTCAACGATTAAACGCACGGTCACGGATTGCACGCGCCCTGCAGATAACCACTTTTTTGATAACTTCTGCCACAAAAGCGGTGAAAGTTTGTATCCTACGAGCCGATCAAGAATTCTTCGTGCCTGCTGTGCATCGACCAATGGCAAATCAATTGTTTTAGGATTCAAAAGCGCTTCTTTAATTGCTGTTTCCGTAATTTCGTGAAAGACGATACGCTTGAAGTTTTCAGTCTTCAGGACACCATCTTCAATTTTCTTTTTCTTACTATTTTCTACTTTCTGTTTACTATTTTCTAATATCGCCGCCACATGCCACGCAATCGCCTCTCCCTCGCGATCAGGATCTGTTGCCAACAGTATCTCATCAGCTTTTTTAGCAATTTTTTTCAGTGCATTTGCATGCTTCACTTTATCGCGCGGAATGATGTAATGCGGCTCAAAGTCATGCTCTACATCTACCCCCAACGTGCTTTTTGGAAGATCACGAACATGCCCCATCGACGCTTCGATATGATACGCATTGCCTAAAAATTTGGACAATGTCTTTGCCTTGGTTGGTGATTCTACTATTATTAGTTTCATATAATAATCTACAAATAAACAAATCTACCAATCTACAAATAAATGCATAATGTATCAATGATCGAATTCATTTAATCATTAACACATTTAATAATTTATTTGTTTATTTGCCATTTGTAGATTTGTCATTACACTAATCCGTACTCCTTCTCCCCAAAATCCTTGACCACTCCCTTAATCTCAAGACCCGTTAGAGTAGCGGCAATTACCTGAATTGTCAAATTCGTTGCCCGCACAAGTTCATCAATAGACAAACGTCTATCAATAAGATATTCTACTATTTTTTTCTCATCTAACGTCAATACTGAAGCAAATTTGTATTGACCAATATCATGCGGCCGCAGTGATTTGGTCAATGATTCAAATTGTAATTCTTCAAGAATATCTTGAGCTGATTCCACTAACTTCGCGCCATTTTTTATGAGTTTACTCGGCCCCTTACTATAAAGACTCGTCACGGGTCCTGGGACTGCAAACACCTCGCGTCCTTGATCGAGAGCATACCGAGCTGTGATAAGCGCCCCACTATCATCAGCCCCCTCAGTAACCACGACGCCAAGACTTAACCCACTTATAATTCTATTTCGTGCAGGAAATAATCCTTTTCCGGGCCTGAGTCCCAATGGCATCTCTGAAACAATTGCTCCATGACCGCTTATAATGTCGTGATACAATTTCGTGTTACTTGCCGGCGCTATGACATCGATACCACACCCTAACACTGCGATAGTTTTTCCTCCCGCATCAATAGCCGCCTGATGCGCGACCGCATCCACACCATACGCCATTCCGGAGACGATCGTCATACCCGCAAAAGAAAGCTCTTGAGCAAATGTTTTTGTGATCTCCGTGCCATACGGAGTAATTTTTCTCGTCCCAACGATTGCGATAGTTCGATCCATGTTTATGGGTTCGCTTGTCCGCTGTCCCATCACATACAAAACAATTGGCGCATCAGAAATTTCATGAAGTCGTTTGGGATATCGCGGATCATCAAGGGTCAACGCGGTAACGTGGAGGTCCTTTAGCTTCTTCTGATAGCCGCTTATATCAAACTCTTTGCGAAATTTATCAAATGATAAAACAAGTTTTTCCCCTAGTCCAGTTTTTGAAAGATCAGAAACAGTGGCAGACCAAGACGCTTTTGCCGTCCCAAAATACTGCCGAAGAAGTCCAAATCGCATGGGCCCAATCCCCGGAAACACCGAAAATGCCAACCAATACTCCGCTTCTGTAATCACCTCTTCAGCGTACCAAAAATTAGCACTCCTGCCCAGAGGAATAAACTAACTGTATTTATTACGGTTGACGAAGTACTCGACATCACATAGTATAGTCGGTATCCCT
>CAYHQC010000051.1:0-6523 GCA_964358845.1 uncultured Gammaproteobacteria bacterium
GAGCGTACAAGTAAACGTTCTACTTGGGTTGACAGCCCCGCACAAAACAAAAAACATACCCTCTATGGAAGGTTGACAGCCTGCCCAACTATCAACCCTCCATGCAAAGTATGTTTTCGTTTTTTGTTTTTGCGGGGTAAACCCGCCCTTTACTCAGAAAATCGTAAACGATTATTCTGAGAACTATCAACTCCCCATACAAAATACCTCCGGCGCTTTTTCGTTGTAAACCTGCTTCACCCCGCTAATCGCTCTTCGCTTGCGTGGCCGTAGGCCTCGAAGCGAAATAAGATTTTGTGGGGCTTTACTCCGAAAGTTGCTAAAGCAACTGTTTGGAGCAACTATCAAATCGCTAGAATACTTTTACTACTCGAAACCTCTTGTTTGTCACGAATTGCATAGATTCTAACGCGCAAAATTAGAGTTGTCAATGTAGCAGAAAATAATATCTTAAAAAGGCCACTCCCTTTGCTTTTAGAAAGGGGTGGCCCTGCCTCGCCGGCAAGGCGGGCTTATGAATTTTAAATAAATAAATGAATGATGGAAAAGTGTTGTGGTAATACCCTAAAGCCAAAAAAATAGCTTCAAAAATAAATTTGACAAGAATTAAGAAGCGGTGATACTGTATCTTTTGGAATCATTCGCGATGCCCATTGTGAATGGCACCATATATAAAAGGCATTACTTTACGTAGCCCAAGTCCCAAACCCAAAGCTAGCGGAAGTGATGCTTTTTTATTTGTAGACGCTTGCTTTTTGTAAATCAAAAAGCTTAGCGCTACAAATCCCGCCGTAGTCCCGCTTCGCGGGACGAAGGAGGATTTCTTCCTCTTCCCCCCTACAACGTAAACACCGGTTTATCCGGTATCACTTTTTATAAAGTGAATACCGGTATACTCAACCCCTTTTCCTTAAGCTTTAATAGTTCCCGACGTACATCTGCCCTATATAGTGTCCGCTCCCTTTCAAAGGGGCTTACACGAGCCTTTTTCCCAAATCCTAAGGCTCGAAGGATATGTCCCAAACCCAAAGCGAACAGTTGCATATACTTAGTAAACACCTTTCCAAACTCCTTGTCAAGTCCCATAGTTATATTAACTCTCCAATATAGATATCCCATAATTATTTTAATCATAAATAGACTGTTATTACGCTCTATATAATTTATTACATTTTTATGTGGATAACTTGTGGGAGATTTAATACTGGGGAATTTGTCGAAAAACTCGATCGTACCAACCTCGTCCGTACTTCACTCTTCCATAGAGAAGATAACCTGCTAACCCAGAAGGAACAATTGGACGTGCATCCGGTACGTCAGAGAAAGATTTCCCCAACACGAACGCTTCCAAATTCTCTGCTGTATCAGTAAAATATCCAATCTCCCCTTCCTTATCGGTATGAGTATGGGGTAACCACGTTTCTATAAAATCTTTCGTCTGAGACGCATATACGAGTTCGGGATGCACATCAACTGTATTCATAACTATCCCTAGCACTCCGGACACACGACACGCTGAGGTGTCCAACCCGAGCTCTTCAAAAATTTCTTTCCTGAGTGCATTTGTAGGATCTACTATACCGCCATCAAAAGTTTGCACTGTGCCACCCACCCCATGATACCAACCAGCATATGTTTCGTTGACGACCCCCCGTTTGGTATACAATATTTTCGTAGAACCGTCTGTTGAAGGAGTGGTAACAATACTGCAGACACCTAATGGCAAACCCAACCTGTCATAGCCATATTTCCGTAATGATTCTTTTCCTCTAGTCCCAACGTAGGTAAAGTACGTAGTTTCTCCTAATCGGATATTTATATGTGCTTTATCCGTATATTCTATATCCTGCGGGTGCAATCGTGAGATGCGACCATCAAATAATTTAATGCCAGAAGACAACTGTGATTCTTGTTGTCGAGCTGAGGCACGTCTCGTAATTTGATGCTCAAGTGTAAGATTGTCGGTCTTTCTCAATACACCATTAGCGTTTATATAAACGTCAGATAACGGTATAACTTGCGGGGCATCCGGAATATGAAGCATATCAAAAGGCAACGCGTGCGGATCCGCATGTTCATATTCTCGAGGAGAGATAGACCACTGTGGTGCAACTGGTTGTCTATCCGGGATGACACTAATTGATTCAGACATATTCATCTTGAATACTACTTCATTCTCGCAAAAAATAACTGTCCTGCTGGGGTTTGATGAATTTTGGTAATAGTGACCGTCAAGTCTTGTCCCGCTTTGCCCTTCGCATTTTCAACCACGACCATCGTACCATCAGGCAAATACCCTACTCCCTGCTCCCTTTCTCTCCCGTCATGAGTAATCTTCACCACAAACTCTTCTCCCGTCATGAGTGCAACCTTTAGCGCTTGCGCCAAATCCATGACATTGATAACCCGAACATTTTGCGCGCGTGCGATATGTGCCAGATTAAAATCTGTGGTAAGAAGCACTGCTCCCCATTTTTTCGCAAGAACGACAAGTTTGCTATCTACTTCTTTGGTCAATAAAGGATCGTCTTTTACCATCACCACTTTAAGCCATGGATTATTGCGTTGGCCTTTTAGCTTATTGACGACATCCAAACCCCTTCTGCCTTTCATGCGCCGCAAAGGATCGGCATCATCTGCGATATGCTGGAGCTCAAGAAGAATAAAGTTAGGGACTACCAACGTGCCCGTAAGAAACCCACTATTTACTATGGAAAGGATTCGGCCATCGATAAAGACACTTGTATCAACCACAATCGGATGCTCCCCAAAATCCACTGGTTTTTCTATCGGTTCAGCACGTTGAAACGGCCGAACGGTCATTTGTCCAAGTGCCGTCAAATTTCTCACGATTTCTAGCGCTAACGCTTTGGTAAACGCTTTTGTCGTTGCCCCTGCAACAGGTGCAGCCGCATCGGGAGATTTTTGCTCTCCTTTTACCGATACTTCATGGGTATTAATCTTTTTTGCCATACTACTATTGTAGCAGAAGAGTATCCAAAGCTTTTATAAACTAAATCAGAAGTTGTGAGGCTTTAGAAAGTGAGGACAGTGTAGCGGGTGAATAGATGGTCGTAAATCCTAATCTTTTGGCTTCTTTGACTCGCCGATCCTCCCCTGCCACTCGTCTGATTTCTCCCAATAACCCCACTTCTCCAAATATCGCGATTTTAGAATCCACAGGTTTATTTTTGAATGAAGACAATATTGCGAAACAAACAGCAAGATCTGCAGCCGGCTCATCGATCTTTAACCCGCCGCTCACATTTACAAATACGTCATGCATCCCAAGTGGAATGTTTAATCGTTTTTGTAATATGGCGATAAGAAGCTGCATACGATTGTAATCAAACCCATTGCCCACGCGTCGTGGCATCGCTAACTGCGATGTGACAACTAAGCCTTGAATTTCTATAAGCATAGGCCTCGTTCCTTCTAAAATTACGGTGACTATAGACCCGGAGACATTTTTTACTCTATCTTGTAGAAATAGCGCCGAAGGATTGGTTACTTCCTTGAGTCCCGACTCCAACATTTCAAAAATACCAACTTCTTCAACCGCTCCGAAGCGATTCTTAAGCGTTCGCAAAATTCTTGCGTTTGCAAACCGTTCTCCTTCAAGATAGAGAACCGTGTCCACCATATGCTCTAATACCTTTGGTCCCGCTATCGCCCCCTCTTTCGTTACGTGACCTATGATAATAATTGATATTCCATGTCGTTTGGCTACCCCGATCAGAAGCTCGGCAGATCGCCTGATTTGCCCGACAGATCCCGCCATGCCATCAAGGTCTTCTGACGCAAGGGTTTGAATAGAATCAATAATGACTAAACTTTTGGCTTTTGCAGCTTCATCAAGTGATTCAAGCGAGGTTACAATTCCTTCAACAGCTGTCTCAGCAAGAATAGTGATATTTTCTCCATTAATGCCCAATCGTTTCGCCCGAAGCTTTACTTGTTCTGGTGATTCCTCGCCTGATACATACACACCACCCACAGCGCCAAGAATATGTAAAAGCAACGTCGACTTCCCGATGCCCGGATCTCCTGCTAAAAGTGTCACTGACCCCGATACGATTCCCCCTCCCATTACCCGATCAAATTCTATAAATCCGCTTTTGAGACGATTCTTTTCTATGTGTTTAACGTCGGAGAGTTTCTGGGGGGCAATCGACGATGCGCGGCTCGATTTTGAAATACTTGAACTATTTGATCCTCGAGACTCTTTCATTTCAACCAATGAATTCCATTCGCCGCAACTTGGGCACTTCCCATACCACTCTGGTGTATCATACCCGCATTGCTGACAAACGAAGGATGTACGATTTTTCATATAGAATATTTCATCCGCCGTCCTGAGCTTGTCGAAGGACGAAGGATGTACGAGATTTCATCTAGGGGTATTCTACACTATTTGTGGCCACCGGTTAACGTATCCAAAAATGCTTGTCTGGGGATGACAAAGCACGTACTATCGACCATTTCACCAGCATCGTATCGTACACTGCCAAGCTTTTTGCCACCAAGCGCCATAGTTCTGGATGCATCTCTCGGGTCAAGCTGATTCTTTTCATCATGGGTCACCCACACAGATACTGCACGGACATCTTTATAGTTTAATCCATTAAAGACCTTATCGAGTGCTAATTTTGTCGCACTGTCTTCTAATTTCATGGATTCAGGAGACTCTTTTACAAATGAAGAAAGCTCAAGCACTTGTCCCTTTTCATATACGCGTTTGCCTTTGGCTGTTTGCCACTCATTTATCTTATCCAAATGCGCTGGCTCGTACACACTGACAAATCCACTCGATCCTTCAGTGGTTGCTATATCACCTTCTTTTGGACCAAAAACCCATAATCCCTTAGTGTTTTCTATCCACTCTTGTGGAGTTTCGTTTGGATTTACGGTAACTGGAAGCATACCATCTTCTGTTTGAGATCGAAGTGATAAATCCGTGAGCAATGATTCGTACTTTGGAAAATTTCGCTCCCCCATCTGAACCAATACCACAGGTTCATTTTTTAATATTTCACGAATATTTTGGCGAAACCCGACGCCTCCGATTTTTGGTGATTGCTCCATACGTTATTAGTATAACACTATCTCAATCTTATACTTTCATTTCTCATTCCTAGATTTGCCATTTGTAGATTTATTATCTGTATCCCATTGGCTTTTCCGTAAGCGCCATAGAGAGACTAATTTTCCTCTGATCCGGCTTTAAGTCTTCGATAAGACACATAATCTCGTCCCCTGCCTTGGGCTCTACTCCCGGAGCAACTTTACTAATATGGATAAGTCCTTCTACCCCTGGTGATAGTTCAACAAATATTCCGTATGGAGATACCCGAGTAACTTTTCCTTTCACTTGTGTATCTTTTTCAAACATATCCAATACATGCTCCCATGGATCTGGAAGGAGCTGTTTTAAGGAAAGAGTGACTTTGCCGGTCTTTGCATCTACTCCGATAACTTTTACCTTTAAAGTATCAGCAGATTTCAAATATTGATTTGGATCATCTACTTTTTCCCACGCAATTTCTGAAATATGAATAAGCCCCTCTACGTCATGCTTTTCACCATCTTTTTCCACACTAAATTTTGCAAACGCACCAAATGGCGCAACGCCGGTTATCGTCGCATCGACACTTTTATCCACCAAAATCGCATCTATAAGCTCGCGCTGTTTTGCAAGCACCGCCTCTTCTGTAATAGCTCGCTGTGAAAACACAAGGCGGTTTGTGGGCGCGTCGACCTCAATTACTTTTACTTTTATTCTTCGCCCTACTGCCTTTTCAAGTTGTTTGGCAACCGTGGCATCAAGCTGAGAAAGGGGGACGTAACCCCTGAGCCCGCCGTAATCTACCAACACGCCGCCGCGCACTGACTCTCGAAGCGCAACTTCGACAGATTCGCCACTTTTTTGAAGGTCTGATAATTGCGTCCATCGAGTATCAAGAAGCGCCTTACGAATGGATAAAACACTCTGCCCTCTGTCGTTTTCCGCAACAATTACTTGTGCGGTAACTGTAGCACCTACAGTGAGTCTTGAGAGCATTTCTCTATACGTCTCAAGCTCTTTATCCATGACGATACCCTCGGTTTTGCCGCCGATATTTAATGCTATCTCGCGTGTGGTCATGCGGGTTATGACCCCTTCTACCACATCACCCTTTTTTAAACCCTTGAGGTTATATCCTGTTTTTTTGAGAAGTTCCTCCATCGAGGTTGCGGGGGATTTAGCGTGTGAGGGCGCGACATCAGTCGCATTCGTGTCAGATTGTTTTTTTACCATTAAATATATACCACCTTTCTTTAGTAGTCTGGGTATTATACCGCATCACTATCCCCTTCTCAACCACAAAAAATCCCGCCAAAAGCGGGATAATCTGCCAACAAAATAATCTGAGCTTTTATGGTTCTTCCTAAGTAACGAAGTAACCAAGTAACGAATTGACGTTTTAAATCCTTGAGTCCTCCGGCCTCGACCTATCTTCCCGACTCCTTGCGAAATAGGTAT
>CAYHQC010000052.1:0-6516 GCA_964358845.1 uncultured Gammaproteobacteria bacterium
CTCCAAAACCTCTCATCACAGCTATTAAATGAAGCTATATCGCAACAAGTCTATTCAAGAACATATTTCAAAATCCCCCGCCAGAACTCGTTGAACACTTTAAAGAACGCTATAAAGATGTGCCGTGTAAAGGCGATGTTCTCGTACGCGTAGGTCACGCATCAATTGTTGGCGATCTACAGCGATTATTTGCAAATGATAAAATTCGTGGGCCATTATCTTTAGATATTGGAAATACGAAATTAATGAAAGTTTATCGGACAATATTTCGTCTTTTGGCAGTACCAGGTGTTGTTTTAGGTGGTATACATGCTAAATTATTTCGTGCAAATCACTACAATCCATTTACCAATACCGTGCATATTTTTCATCCAAATCCAGCGATTGGGATGCATGAAATTGGACATGCAGAATTTTTTAATCAGGAACGATTACGATCATTATTGTACATACTTTTTTCTCCGCTTCCCATTGTTAAATCATTTGTTGAATACAAAGCATCTTCGATAGGTATGTCTCGTATGAAAACTGATGCAGAACGTAAAAAAGCCACGAAAGTATTGGAAGCGGCGTGGGGAACGTACCTATTACGGGATACGCTGCTGTTGTCTTTGCCGTTTGTTGCAGTATCTCCATTGACATCTGCTTTGGTAGCGACAAAAACATTTGTTTTACCGTTCGGTCCACAGATATTGAAGGATCTTACACAATTTAGTATGAGCGCAGGTATTATGGCAGGCGCTGCATCTGGGCATTTGTTATCTCGTTTGCCGTATCCGGGACGTCGTGAACGTTTTGGCTACGTGTTTTCCGGCGCGCCTACGAAGGCAGGTAAAGAACCAACGTATGCTAAAAAGGTTCTTGGTCCTCATCAAGTCTACGCGAGCACCGCGCGAGCAGTATGACAGGGTTCAACCCTGTCAGTTACCGCTCTAATAGAGGAAGCGATCGACAGGCAAGAGATCCAGCGTGAATTAATGGCCATATGAATGTGCGCGGCTGGGGAAATGCCTCTCTTTTGGGATGAAACGCAATCATTTCTTGCTGTCCTTTGTTGATTATTGGATGTAATCGTATTTCATCGACGTCATCCATTTTATTTTCATCACCAAGCGCGTATGCTGCCCGCCATATAGTTCCGCCTGGCGGGACGATAGCGCATTCGAGATCACCGATAATGACCTTGGTGTATGTTAAATTAACTTTCGGATAGTAGATGTCTTTCGTTTGCATTGTCGGTGTTGGGAGGCTAAAGGGAGGCGCTTCTGTAGGCGGCATGACTATAGCGGGTGTTGCCATCGGTGTTTGTTGGGGTATCACAGTTTCTGTTGGCTTTGTTTTGGCAGTACAAGCCGTCAGAAGAAAGGTAGTAATAGCAGCTCTTTTGATCGTCGGTTCATAGGTAGGGAGTATGGTACGCGCTGACTCATTCGAAGTCAATAAAACGCATGACAGGGTTCAACCCTGTCAGGAAAGTGAAAGTGAAGTCGTCTTTTCAGTGGCTCGGCTAAAAGGCGGGAAGATGACGATTCGTTACGAGTAGTATTCCAAGCCCCATCCGTTCCAAAAGTTGAGGCCAAAAGAAAATAATGATCTCTGAAGACTGACGACTGACAGCTGATGGCTGTAATATCCCCCCATTTGCCCATTTGTTTACTAAGATGTAACAGGCTCGTTATTTTTGTAGGTCTTGCACTGTCAGATTTGTCTCATCTAGTATTGTGCGAAGCAATCCTTTTCCTATATCTTTTCCCGGATGATTCGGTACAATCGTCGTGCGGCCATTTGCATGTTTGAAAAAGATGTGGCTTCCTTCTTGACGAATTTTTATAAAGCCGTTTGTTTTAAGTATTTTGATAAGTTTACGCGTAGACAGTGTGGGCGTTTGTGTCATACTTAGGCAAAATTTGGTATAGGCATGGTGATATCACTGATACCAATAAATCGTGAGGTAGACGATGCATTAAAATCAATTGAATTTCTGTACTCGACGTCGTGTTGGGCTACCTTGAGACACAAACGAATTGCCTCCTCTATATGTTTCGATGCTTCTTCGTAGGTATCACCTTGGCTGTGACAGCTGGGGATAGCCGGCACAGATGCGACAAAGACCCCATCTTCATCCTGTATCATAATAATTTTGAAGTTATGTGATTGTTTCATAGTGTATACATTCTAGCAAACAAGGAATGAAAGTCAATTTTTCGTCCTGTCAGGATACGTCAGGCTGGTTTTGTACTACAGGGTAGGTGGATACTTTCTTAAGCGTTATTTACCAATAATTCTTTTGTAGCCCGGTGGACCTGGGTCCGTTGTTACTTTAATTGGTTTTGTAAGTGGTTTTGGTTCTTCAATCGGATACGTTGGGGGTTGTGCGAATCCTGGAGGCAGGTCTCCTACTAGTTTTAATGGAATTAAAGATGTATCTCTTCGTGGTTTTGGGGCAGGAGCACCATCCTTGGATTCTCGAGTAGAATCCAGCGGTGCACCTGTTTTGCGAATAGTAATCGGTTGTCGTTGATTTATACTTTGTTCCAAAATACTCATATTTTGATTTGTTGTTTTATGAATGTATAGAAAATTTTTTTACGTATCGAACGAACGGCTCATCCAATACCGTCACATGTGCGTTTTCCACAAATTCAAGTTTCGTAAATAGTTTAACACTTTTTTATGACAGGGTTCAACCCTGTCAGGAAAGTGAAAGCGAGGATTCCCAATCCTAGCCACTCAAGAATCTGCGACCACCCGCCTGCAAACGCTATGCGTCAAGCATTGCGGGCAGGGAAGAAAATGATGATTCCCGTGAGGACCAGTATTCCAAGTCCTATGTATTCTAGTGCTTGTGGCCAGAAAAAGATGATGACGTCTGAAGACTGATAGCTGACGTCTGAAGACTGTACAATCCACCCATTTGCCCAGTTATTCACCATAATATGTGGCAAGAATTGTTTGTTTTGGAGGGAAAATGCCAGCCAACCTTTGTTAAAAGACTGAGAGAGAATAAGTGTTTGTTTCGTATTTGACTGATTTGACGTTATTTTATAATACGTTGGATTTGGATGATCTACTGATATAATCGTATTTGTACTGACAGGGTCGGACCCTGTCACTATTTCGTCATAGTAAGCGGCATTGGTGTTGATCCTCGTTTCCACCATTTTTTGATACGGCAACGTATAGATATTTATACTTTTGATGTCATTTACTGTTTCATTATTTCCTATACTGTCATTGGTAAAATAGAGTGTATACCCCAAACCATCTGAAGCAAGTGGGGGTAAGATAAAGTAATCCGTTTGCCATTCTTTTTTCGTTATCAGTACAGTGTTCATTGTTGGTTTAAGTATGGTCTCCAATTCCACATGTTTTGCCGTATTATTGATCACAGATAACGTTAAATTTCCGCCTTTTATATGCCTATTTTCGACGGCGAGAAGATATCCATCCTGATGAGAGAGTGTGGGGGAACCGATGGATAGACATGCTCGCTGATTGGTAGCGCTGATGCGAAGCGAATGATCATATATTTCTCCATGTGCAGTACCTTGTTTTAGCACTCCACATGGCTTCACTGCTTGTGGGATAAGTGTTGAGTTCGTCGAAGCTTCAAATACATGATCTTTTTCTTTATCAAGTATCGCTGAATAGATGGCATACGCATCGTCTATAGAAGCTAAAGTAATCGTGTTGGGTGTTTCATGCACAGTAAACCTTCTTTCATCGATTGCTCTTTTGGTAAACAGTGATCTAAATGGATAGATAATTCTATTAGAGTCGTCAATTTGTGACTTTGTCAATTTGTCAATTTGTTTTGTTACATAATCTCCAAATTGTGTATATGCCACATCATTATCAGTCCATGTATAGGGATTGATAATTGGAAGAGTATTGGTTGTTCTAATAAACGCGTTCGTATCTAATTTGCGTTCGTAGACAGTGATGGTATCGAGTTGGTTAATGATAGCAACAGTAGGCAATGAAGCAAGAAGTGTTGGCAAGTCTTGACCAAGTAACGAACGGTCATTGCTTTGTGCCCATATATTTTTGTCATAGACAATGTAGCGAATATCGTATTTTGTAAGGACAGCGTATATTCTTTTCAGAATCATTGCTATAGAGCGCATGAGTGAGTTCCCAGTAATAGTTTTCGTTTACATTACTCCACGGATCAAATGCACGATCCATAAGAGGCTGGGATAATCCATACCAAATAAATCCGCTTCCTACCAGTCCAAAGTTATAATGCTTCCAGCTCCAATAATTTGGTTGGGGAAGATAGGCAATTCGTCCATCGTGATTTTGTGTATCCATGAATGCGAATAGCTTTGTATAGTCGTTTGGAAGTTTTACACGTAATGCATCATAAAAAAATTGACCTTGAAATACAGGGAATGCGATAATAACTATGGGTATTATTAAAATTAGCTTCGCAAGGCGTCCCCTTGCGAAGCTAATTCCTTGAATGAGTAAAATAGTTCCGGAAAATCCAAATAATAGTCCAAATTTAGTAAATGGAAAGCGATATGCTTCAGCAAAAAGGGGGATATGGAGTCTCAACCATTCCATGACGTTTGATAGATAGGGTGTGTTATTGGCAAGAAGGATAAAAGAAAGTAGCCAGATCACTTTAAATCCGGAAGTAGTCAACGAAGCACCGACCGGAGTAAAGTTGACTACTTTCATGAAAAGTCCAGCGATGGTGCAGAGAGCAAAAAATACTCCAATATATTTTATGAGAGGTTGATATACCCACGTTCTCCACGTATCCATCACAAATATTGGTTGGCTGTCAATGTTTACATCTTCAAAATCCAGCATAAATCCGCGCATCAAAAGCACATTTTTGATGTCACCGAAGACTTGATTACGTGCATATACTTCATCGGAACTCATTTGATTTATTTTTGCGCGTTGAATAATGGCGGCGTTATACGGAAGGTTGTATATATAAGGAAGCAACCAAAATGCGTTGACACAAAGAAAGAGAACTCCTGCCGTACGCACCCGTTTCCATTGTGTGATAAAAGGCATTGAGAGTGCTATCAAGAGTAACGTAGTTGGCAACAGCAGTGTTGGGATGAAAAATTGTGGGGTAGAGAGCAGGACAACTATCCCAAAGTGTATCAAATGATTTCTGTTTGGAATTTGATAATAGCGCAGAAGCGTCAGGGCGAGCCACGGCAAAGCGGCAAAGTGTACAGAAAATGCTTCCAAGGGGGTATAGAACATTTGAATAGTGATAAGGTTGAGACCATAAAAGAGCGCACCAATAATCGGCAAGGTTTTCGTTTTAAACATTTGTTTGAGAAGTGCATACATCCCAATCATCCCCGTTAAATGCATAAGAAATTGAAATACATATCGCAATACACTTTGTGGGAGTGTTAACGAAAGCATCCAAAGAAATGTGGTGTGTACAAGGTTAGCTGTATGCCCCATACCATCAGGTAAGCCTACGCCTCGGTGTTCTTGCCATACACCGAAAATATTGGTGATAAATGCCTGTCGGAAATTAAACTCCGGCATGACACTGTCCCAGCCCATCAGAAACGTTCCGGGTGTGTAGTTGGTGATAGCAAGGGTAAGCTCCAAGACAACGAGGGCCAGCAAAGGCCAGAATCGGATCACCCATTGTTTTATCTTTTTGTCCATAGTATAGTAATTGAGGTATGACTCCTCAAAAAAATTCTCCAGTTACTGAAGAACTTATTCGAAAAGTGGTGAAGGAAGAGATTCGTGATCTTCCCACAAAAGCATATATTGAAGAACGATTGAATGAACTTGAGGGAAAAATAGAAGCAAAAATTAAAGGGCTTCCCACAAAAGATCATTTCGATACGCGTATGGACGAACTTATGAAAGAAGTGCAAGATATGCGCGAAGAACAAACTCTTCATCAAGGTCAACACGATGAGATTACCGAACGCCTTGATACGATCGAACAAAAGATTGGCATTCAACCACTGTAATTTTAAAGAGCAAATTCCCACACGCTTGCCATTTTATGCCAAAAAGCTCGCTGCATAGGATTTAAGTTTTGCCAATACTATAGACTCTCGGAATTGGAAAAGCTTTATTTTTGGATATTGAATTCGGATTGATAATTTTTTGATCCCTCTTATATAGTAAAAAAGTTCACGCAACATATTTTCTGGCAACACGCTCACAATTACTGTTTGAAGAACCATGATTGGGAACGCAATAAATGGTACTTGATAATTGAGTTTCGTAATCGCTTCTATGCGAATTTTGGTAATTGTCCAAAAATGATCTTTTAGATGGGTAAGCGATGAGTTGTTGCTGTGCACGCGGTAGTTAAGAAGTGCTTGGGAAAGATTAGCAAATTTTCCGTGTGACAAGAGTTTAAAAAACGTGTAGTAATCATCGTTTACGCCATATTTACAGGTATAAAGTGTATTGGGATTTGGGAGAAGTTTTCGATTAATCATCACGGATGGATAGACCTGTTGCCAATTAGCTGATTGTTTTTTCCACGATGAAGCGTTTGGAGGT
>CAYHQC010000053.1:0-6420 GCA_964358845.1 uncultured Gammaproteobacteria bacterium
GGAATTACGTCAAAGAACTTCGGACTCGGCGTTTAGAAAACAGGGTACTTGACATATCGATGTTCGACAAATGGCGATCCGTTTACGACAGAATGCCCCAGGTGATCTATAATTTTCTTCACAAATACTCCTGCCCATATATCGTCGTAACGATCAAACCCCCAAGCGTTTCCTTGAGGATCTTTTCCCATAAGAGGAAAATACATAAGCGGCACCATGTCTCTTGTAAACGCCAGGTTCATAGAGCTCATGGGGAAGAATTGCCCTTGTGGAACAAATTGCCGAAGCGGGGGATAAGCCGAAATGTTTACATCCCCGATGGTTAATTGTGTTTGTGCATCCATATCCATTTTATTTGACCAAAGCCCATGGCTTATGACAACACGTTTTTTATTACGCACCTCATACGGAAACCCGCGCGTGTACATATAATTTGAGTGTGGAAATGTTGGAAACCAACTGTCTGGTGCTTTACTTGAAAGATTGTTCAGATGTTTTTGAACAAAACTCTCCTCTGTCGGATAACAATCATCATCCAAGGTAATAATCACATCAGCGTTTTGTTGATGCGCTTTCCAAAAACCGTACGACCGTATTCCAGCATTTTGTCGGGGAAATATCCACTCTTCTTTTCCAAAGTCTTTTTGAATATCGTCCCAACAATAATGATCCACGCGCTTGAACCCTTTTGTGGGAGTTTCTATTTGTTTATCAGGATGATCTTCAACCACAAGAAGAGAACATTCAGAAAACTGGTCTTTCCATTCTTCCAAAAAGCTAAGGCTTCGTATGGTTGGAATCACAACAAAAATATTCATGTATTCCACTATACCACACGCACGTTCTCTCGATAATCCTTGACAAAACTTCCCTTATTCCGTAGGATGTGGATAACTTTTCCACACTACTTCTTGCCCCAACATTATGGACTTTAATCGACTTTGGAAATCTGTATTGGCTGAAATAGAGCTTTCTGTTTCAAAGGCCACGTACCAAACACATTTTGCAAACTCTCTGCTTCTCTCAACAGACGGCGATGTTGTCTCTGTTGGATTTCCAAGTCCTATTATGCGCACGTTGGCCGAAACCCGCTATTACAGCTTGATTAAAAGCATTTTAGACAACAAAACGGGCCGCAATACGAGTCTTGTCTTTTCCGTGCTCCCCAAAAAAGAAACTTCTTCCTCTTTGGGGCCACTTTTTTCTCAAACGGCAACGTCTGAAACACCGAGTGCCGCCTCTGTGGCCCGAAGATATCATATAAGCCCGGACCTCTCTTTTGATCATTTTGCAGTATCAACCAGCAATCAGTTGGCGTATGCTGCCGCAACCGCCGTCGCCAAAAGCCCGGGCACGGCATATAACCCGCTTTTTCTTTATGGTGGGGTGGGGGTGGGAAAAACACATCTGATGCACGCCATCGCAAACAGCATGCTTTTAAAGGGCAACCTTCGGGTCGTTTATTGTATGGGAGAAGAATTCTTAAACGAAATTATTGAAGCGATACAGACAAAAACCGCTCGTCAATTTAAACAAAAATATAGAAGCGCCCAACTTCTAATGGTTGATGACGTGCAATTTATAGCCGGTAAACAAACAGCTCAGGAAGAGTTTTTTCATACATTCAATGCGGTGCTTCGTGAAGGCGGACAAATTCTTCTTACGTCAGATAGGCCGCCGCACGAAATATCAAAGCTTGAAGACAGATTGCGAAGCAGATTTGAGGGTGGGCTTATTGTCGACATCTCCCAGCCGGACTTTGAGCTTCGGGCGGCAATTATAAACATTAAAGCCGTGATGCTTGGGCTTGTTGTACCCAATGATTGTTCCCAGCTAATCGCCGCCAACATCATGGACGCGCGGGCCATAGAGGGATTCCTGCGCCGCCTTACCACAGTAAGTGCCTCAAAAAACGAACCAATTACTCCAGAACTCATCTCGGCAATCCTAAACACCAAGCCTCTTTCCGCGGGCCAAGCAAACAAATCAACCAGGCGCGTAAATCCGCAGGAGGTTTTGGATGCGGTAGCAGCGTATTACGAAATCAAAAGCACACAACTTCGGGGCCCGAAACGCGACAGGCCCATAGCAAGGCCGCGACAGATATTTATGTATATAGCAAAAACAGAACTTGGCCTTACGTACCAAGACATCGGTGGCCTTTTGGGTGGACGCGACCACACAACCATCATGCATGGTGTAGAAACCATTACAAAGGATTTGTCCACAAATGAACACCTTCGAAACGCGATGTTGGGGATAAAACAAAAACTATGGGTCTAACTACTTTTCTCTTTTCCACTTTTCCACAATTAACCTCTTTTTATCCACATTTTTATCCACAATTATTGCTTCTTTTTGTAGCCTTTTCCACACTTAAAAAGTGTGTTTTTTCCCGTCATTGACACGCAATCATAAAAACCATACACTTTTCCACACCTATTTCTATTTACTACTACTATTAAAATAATTTATTAAACAACCAAGCAAATGAACACACAAATACTTCAAGAAAATTTTATGAGGGCCTTAACACGGGTGGGAAGAATAATTCCTCCCCGTCCACAACTACCAATCCTCCAAAATATTAAAATGAAGGCCACCAAAGACGGCATCGAGATGACCGCCACAAACATGGAGACAACAATATCCATGTGGGCCGGAGGAAAAATACAAAAAGAAGGAGAAGTATGTGTGCCTGCACGATTATTGACAGAGTTTGTCGCGACGCTTCCCCAGTCGACAGTCACAATG
Source organism: uncultured Gammaproteobacteria bacterium (assembly GCA_964358845.1). Classification (GTDB taxonomy): domain Bacteria; phylum Patescibacteriota; class Microgenomatia; order UBA10105; family UBA927; genus UBA927. The sequence goes on from CAYHQC010000053.1 coordinate 2,755, forward strand.
ACGTTTGAAGACGGAAGCCTCACCGTGTCTTGTGGAACGTACAAAGCCAACATCCCTACGGCCCCAGTGGCAGAGTTTCCACAAACACCAAGCTTTGAAGAAAAAGGGAGTGCTAAAACAGACAAAAAGGCGTTTATAGAGGCAATATCTTCCGTGTTATTTGCAGCAGCGACAGACGAAGGGCGCCCCGTGCTTACCGGGGTTAAGGTAAAAAAAGATGAAGAAGGAATAATTCTTGCGGCAACGGATGGGTACAGGCTTTCTGTGCGACACGTCCACACGGCACTAGCACTAGAAGAGGGGGTGGTAATTCCGGCAAAGGCTCTGTTTGAGGTTGTTAAAATGTGTCAGGAAGAGAAAGAGGATCAAGAGCTTGTTGTAAGCCGCCTACAAGACAAGCAAATAGGTTTTAAAATAGGAGAAACCTCTCTTTTTACGCGTCTTCTTTCGGGAGAATATCCATCTTTTGAAAGAATTATCCCAAAAAACTTCACAACAAGAACTTTAGTAGATAAAGAATTGCTTTTACATGCGGCCAAGTCCGCAGCCATTTTTGCTCGGGACAACGCAAATATCATAAAATTAAGCTTTGCCAAGCAAAAAATTACCGTCTCGGCAAATGCCCCTCAAACAGGAGGGAACACGGTAGACGTAGACGCAAAGATTGACGGAGATGGGGGAGAAATCGCATTTAATTCAAGGTTTCTTATCGAGTATCTTTCAAACATCATGGAAGAAGACGTGCTTTTTGAAATGACCGGCGCTCTAAACCCCGGGGTTTTTAAGTCACCCAAAGATGAAGGTCAGCTTCACATCATCATGCCCGTAAGGATTAGTGGGTAGGCCTATTGATTCACATATTTGATGCGAACTGTTGATGAGTCTGTAACTCCCAAGCCCTTTATCCACGACAAAAACAACTCTTTGTTTAGCGCATATGGGGGAGACACTGTAATAGTGTATGTGTTGTCGGCATAAGAATAGTTAACAGAAAACCCTTTTTCTTTAATAGGGGTTCTTGATCGAATGCTCATTAGTGCTTCATCCTGTCTACCAAATTTTTCTAAATATTCATCGTGCGCCTTGTCAACCGCATCGTTCCACCCTGGAGCATTACTTCCAAGTTGCTCTGTAGTAAATGAAAAGATGTGTGGAGGGCTAACATTTACTGTAATAGTGTACAATATTTCTTGATTAAACGTTGTTCTTGGAGAAATTTGAACACCATTCTCTTTTATAACCAAAGTTGATACGTCGACATCAGGCGTGATTGTAAAAAGGCCATTGGTCGCAGCAATAGGGCGGCTGAAAAATACAGTGACTGGTAGATATGGATTGTGAAGAGATCCTGATTCAGGCGACGTTTTGACCACCGTGATTGACGGTTGCCTAAAAAAAACAGAATATAAACCAAGACATATTATGAGCACGACAAGCAGCACGATGGTTGTTTTTTTATCTATTAATAACAGTTTTTTCATTTGACTACCCCCCATAGCCCTTTAATATAGATATCGCCACTGTTTACTGCAGCGCCAATGCTAGAAACAACAGTCTCAATGAACCCGTCGCTTCGCAGTGGATCCATTGTAACAACTTTTATAGAACTGCCTATTTTTTGAATACCTTTTATAACTATAAAGTGTCCAGTTGGGCCAGAAAATGTCCATTTTTCCATAACCAGCGCAAGAACTAATCCGCAGTTTTTTAGAATATTTTCTATTTCATTAACACTGATGCTTGAAACACTGAGCCCCGCGCTGTTTATAATCCCAATGACGCCCGAATCGTAAGACGCACAGGACTTTGGATCAGAATAATATGCGTAGCCATTGTTTTTGTGTTGCGTGTTCCACGCTGTCACAACACTTGTGTTTGATCCAAACGAATTAACGATTATCGTTGCAGCAGCGCTACCACAACCGGATGCGCCAATGGTACAAAGCGTAGGAGGAATACAAGAATTGACCTCTGGTCTTGTTGGGCGACACGTGTTAAATGACCACCGAAGGTCGTCTTGTCTAAGGTGCGAGCCCTCAGTTTTTGCACATGAAAGGGTTGCTGGTCCGATAATTCCATCAATTTCACCCCCCGCTCCTTGTCCATCATTAAGAGACGCTAATAGCGCGCTCATTTTTTGGGTCATTGAAAGGTGAGGGATGTTAAGAAATGTTGGGAAAACGTAAAGAATAACAATTGTTGAAACGACAACGATGGCAAGAAGCAACGGAAGATCCTCAGAAAGCGGCAAAGGTATCGCTGCGGCTCTCCGAGACGCATGGATTTGTCGCGAAAGTGAAGAGCCAGAAAACACAAAGCCTACGAACCGGTCAAAAACAGTAGTGAGAGTGTTGCCAGCAAGAGAAGTAAGGCCTTGCAGGCTTTGTAATACAAATGATGGACGCCAGCTCCCCCGACCAGCCGCCCCTCTTTTTGTTGCCAGCAAGTATTCAGCGTGCAAAGAACCAAGGTGCCAGGGCATAATGTTTGTGCCTAAAAAAGAAAAGCCTTTTGGCGCGTTGCTACTTGCTCTTGCAAGTACCAAGTAATCATAGACGTGGTTTTGAGCGCCCCGTGTCGCGGCAATATTGAGTGGTCCGCGAAATATACTTGAAAATACGTCACTAAACACTGTTGTTGGTTGGGACATTGAGGGTTTTTCATTCGTTCCTTTGAGGACATTTTGTGAGATAAATCCAAATATTGACGACTGAACAAATTGTTCGCCTAATTTGTCTGCCAGCTGGTTTGTGTTTGTTAAAATAGAGCGAATTACCCCGTTGATTTTTTCTTTAATAATTATTTCCCGAAGCGGCTCTCCAACAAGGGAGAGTATTCCATCGGCTGCTTGCTGCAGACCCTTAACTACGCCTTTTGTGTTTGAGCTTGAAAAAAAAGACCCTTTTATCGTTGGATGTTTTGTGCCAAGAGTCGAAATTGCACCCGCAGTTTGTGCGAGCTTTGTGGCATGTGCCGAGACGTCAGAGAGGTTTTCTTTGTCGCTTGCGTGGACAAATACGTCAGCGACCACATCTGGCCGAGACAAACCAGAGTGGGCAAACAGCGTGACAAGTGCTTCTTTTTCAGCTTGAACATCTTTCCATGACCCCGCGACAGTATTGGTGGCGTCTTTTGAGACCAAAGACCCAAGAGTTTTTTCAAACGCTGAATCAGGGGTCCCGAATTTTTGAGCGAGATCTTTTATGAAATGTTGTTTTGCCCCCTGAGAAGACTGTTCTTTTGATGCATCAGCGAGTACTGAGTCTACTAAGGAATCCATTTTCGCCTCAGAAATAGGGCTGTTGGTGCGAGCGCTGTACTGAGAGACAAGTGCGTGTATGAATTCTCGCCGCGCTTGTTTTCGTGAGGAGGCCTTTGTTTTTGTTTCTTTCCGTATTGTTTCAAACGCAGCATGTTCAAGGGTTGCAGTATCACGTGTTTGTTTTTCCTCCCGCAAAATGTCTGGTGTTTGTGAAGAAAAAGCGGGCAGTTCGGCGAGGCGACCTTTCGTTTGAGAAAAAATAGAAATAAGAGAGTTCTTTAACGACTCATCTCCAGTGGCTGTTGCCTCTGCCAAATCTTGAGCGCGCTGCGAGAACAAGGTGCGGATGTATTCATATTGAGAAGACGCTATAATCGCCTCTTCAGCAGTAATAGCGCCTGATT
>CAYHQC010000054.1:0-6407 GCA_964358845.1 uncultured Gammaproteobacteria bacterium
ATAAACGGACGCATAGTCGTACTGCGAAACGATGGCTCATTTACCTATCCTATGAGCTTAGTCGACGGAGAAAACAACCTTATGATCGTCTCAAGTGATTCCGCGGGGAACCAGACGAAGATTGAGCGACGTGTGACGTACCAGCCCTGATAAGCGTTTGTTCTGACGCCCCCGCCAAAATCCACCACCACAAAAGTATTTGAGGATAAAATAGACTATTGATAAACTGACTATGTACTATCGTTGAAAGAAGAGTACTTATGCCAATCACCCCCAGTACGCGCGTTTTATCATTGCCAAGTAATCGAACAAAAATTTTGCCCACACTTACCAAAATCCAAAGATACGAAAGCAGTCCCACTATCCCCGTCGTGGCCCAGAGAAATTGAAAACTATCATCAAGCCCGGCGCCCGCTTTGGATGCTACACCATTCTCTCGATCAACCCAACCTCTCCGTTCTTGTACGTATCGTAATGTATTAAACCCAAAGCCAAACAGAGGCGCTTCTTTTATAAGGACAAATCCACGCTTCCAATTCCCCACGCGGGCAAAAGTAGAGACCGTACGAAACAACTTGACTCCCTCGCCATCCGATGTAGGAAGCAGAAATAGGATTGCCGCAAAAAGTAACACTCCGACAAAGAGTATTTTCAATTTACGCATAAAAAGCGCGTATACAAAAAGCCCGACTACGAATGCTACGTATCCTGAACGTGAATAGGTCAAACAAAATGCAGCAAAAGTTACCAGTTGTCCTGCAATAAAATACCATTTCAATTTGGAAACGGCAAGATACATTCCAAGAAACAACGTGAGCACAAGATAAAGCGAGAGATAATTGGGATCAAAAAAAGTCGAAAAAACGCGAAATAAATGCGGATCCCATCCAAGGTAAGAAAGATTGCGCAAGTACGGATAGTAAACATACTGGACAAGCCCTAACAACGAAATGATAACGCCTGACCAATACAGCCACGTGAGCCACTGTCGTGGAGTGATGACCTTTTGCAATGAAAGTACATACAACGTGCTATAGAGCACCCATCGTAAAAGATATAAACTCGAAACCCCAAGCTCAATCATGCCAAATTGCGAAGCGTTGACAGCCAAAGAAACTATCGCAATACCCAAAAAAATACGGATGGGTGCTAAAAGTACGCCATGTACTTTTATCTGTTTGGTCACCACTGCAAAAACCAACAAAGCTGCAAGAAATACATCGTGTACGTAAAGTGTTATGTTGTTGCCAAGCGATATCGCTCCCAGTTGACCCAACGCAAATCCGAAAATCGTAAGTACAAAAAGTAGTTTCATGCGTTATTCTTTTATCCGTCGCTCCAATGTCCATAATTTTGTCCGAACTAAAAATGAGTGGAAACTCATCATTATTGCCATAATCAACCCCTGCATACCGTCGAGGAATCCAAGCTTTACGATGTAGTTGACGAAAAACTTAGCAGAAGGATACATGATGATCTGCCATAATGAGCTTCGTTTCCCCTGAGCGTATAAAAATCTTGCACGGATGGATGAATATCGATTTATTTTAGCCAAAAATTGTGCGACGTCGTTGTGGGGGAGATGATGAATGGGATGTGTGAGTTTGGCGGTTTCTCCGCGCACCTGCCAAATTTCATGAACTGGCTCTATCCATACGCCTGCATGTTTTTTGGCAAGCCGCAATAACATTACGCGAGATGTTTCACCGTACTTGAGTCCCCTACCCCCGAAGTAATCCTGCCGTGAAATAAAATACCCTGAAATATTCTTATTTGAAGCTGATGTCACTGTTTCTATTTCACGCGCAAGCTCAAGAGGTACTACCTCGTCAGCGTCTATAAAGAGTACCCACTCGTTTTTCGCTTTCTCCAACCCATAGTTTCTTTGTGCCGCAAAATCATCATTAAGTGAACGTTTAAACACGACCGCCTTATACGTACGCGCTATTTCAAGTGTCTTGTCTGTCGAATCATCGTCAACCACGATGATTTCATCACTAAAGCTAAGCGACCCGAGGGTATTTCCCAATGTTTTTTCGCTATTGTGGGTAAGAACGACTGCAGTTATCATAAATCGGACCCATTCGACAAGCTCAGGGTTGACACTAATGCGTGTCGAAATGTGTCAAACTAATTGTAGCAGAACGGAATGCTTGCCGCCTTATGACGCTGCGAACTCTTTTATTATGTATATCCTGTGTATATCTTCTCGGGAACATTTCCCACGCCGTATTTTTAAAAAAAACAGTCTATGGCGACGGCGTCTACTATTTCTCGTGGCTTCGTTCACTTGTCATCGAACACAATATAAACTTTACAAGCGAATATAATCACCTCGGGGGCAATCAACCGCTTCTTCAAGACCTTATGCCTACCAATAAATACAGCATCGGTCCAGCCCTTCTCTGGACACCTAGCTATATTTCCATTCATCGCTTTATTCGGGGAGATGGATATTCGTTTCCCTACCAGCTAGTAGTAAGTATCACAAGCGTTTGTGCCGCACTTTTCGGACTCATTATTCTTACGCGATTAACACGCGATAAATCCTCAACTATCATGATAGTACTGTTGCTTCTGGCTTTCGCCACCAATCTCTTTTTTTACGGATCCGTCGACACGGTCAACTCACACGCGGTGACCTTTTTTTGGGCGAGTGTTTTCGTGGTTTTTTTGGCTGTCAAACCTATCCCGTGGATGGCTGCGGGACTTGCCCTTGGCGCACTTTCTGCCACACGTTTACAAGACATGCTCTCTATTTTGCTGGTGTTGCCGTATCTTAAAACGATGAATAAAAAAGCTTTTTTTGCAGGGTTATCTATCGCTTTTGCTCCGCAAATTATCGTTTGGTATCTACTTTACGGATCACTGGTCAATCCCTATCTTCTAGGCGGCGAAGGATTTAACGTGTTCTCCCCTCACATACTCGGCGTGTTATTTGGAAAAGAAAATGGACTATTTTTATGGACGCCGGTGGTATTTTTGGGGCTCATCGGATTGTTTCTTAAACGAAAAACATATTTCTTACCCCTCATTATTATTTTTTTACAAATCTATCTTGTATCGACGTGGAGCACGTGGTGGCAGGGAGCAAGCTATAGCGGACGTATGTTTGTCGGCATCTTGCCGCTTATCTATCTTGGGTTAGTAGAAACAGTAGCACCGTTTTCAAGAATTGTGAAATCTGAACAAACCATCTTTGTACTGGCTCTATCCCTATGTGGAATAAATACCCTGCTGATTATTTCGTTTTTGCTTTTACACTAAAAAGTACTTCTTTGTACAAATTATCTATCTTTTGACTTACGAGAGAAATATCATGGACGGTCTCTGCCCGATGCCGTGCTGAAATACCTAAAGATAATCGAAGTTTGGGATTGGTTATCAGTTGCGTGAGAGCATTGACAAGCGCCTGAGTATCATCAGGGTCTATAAGAATCGCGCAATCAGAAACGTTTTCCGGTATCGCACCGCAATGTGTAGTGATGATTGCAAGTCCAGAGCTTTGCGCTTCTAAAAGCGCAATATTATATTGCTCTTCCCAAATCTTCTTAGATTTGCCCCGCGAACCCCGCCATAGGCGTGGGAAGTGGGGCTTGCTCGGGGCAACAAAAATATCAGCTTTTTGGTACACTTTCGGCATATCGTTATATGAAGATGTTTTAAGCGTCACTTTATCAGACACTCCCGCCATTTTTATACGTGCAATAAGTGCGGCTTTAAGTGATCCGGTGCCTACTATTGTAAGATGCAATCTCTTCCCAAACGCTTTCTCTTGATAAGAAACTTGTATAAACGCTTCCAAAACATCCAAAACTCCTTTTTCTACCTCTAAACGCCCGACGAATAAGATGTGCAGCATGGTTTTATCGTTATCGACATGATGATGAATAAACCGTTTGGTATCTATGCCGTAGGGAATCACTGTAATTTTATTCGGATCTGTTCCTTCTTTTATCAGAGCATCTTTGGCTCGATTGGATATTGCGATAAAATGATCTACTTCTTTACGCGCCCTTGCTTTCATCGATTTTCTTCCCCATATCCCTTCGTTATTAAATGGAATAGTTTCAAGTACTGTCGTGACCACCGCTCTCACGCGTCCATCTCGTTTGGTATTCAGACACTGTGTTGTGTAGTGATAGTACGTTTCGGCACTATGCGCGATGTCAAACCCGTCAAGTAATTTCTCCAGCCCCAAAAGATAGTGGGCATCCATACAGAGACGGTTAAGAATAGACAACGTAATTCGTCTGGCGAAGCCAGATCTAGTTCCGCTAGAGAGATCCATCGGCGACCACAGTTTTACGACAGGAAATGCAAATTTCTCATGAAACGGGTACATAGACCCAAAAGCTGTCAGATTGTACCGATCTACAAGTGGCTCATAAACTTGCATCTCGTACTGATTAAGAAATTTACCACGAACCAGTGCGACTTTGGGTTTCATAAGAGATCGTAGACGATTTTGGCCATTTTCTGCCATGAATAAAGTTTCGCTTTTGCCTTCCCCTTTTTCACCAATTGTTCACGAAGAATTTTTCCATTCGCGACTTTTCTCATCACGTCGGCAAGTGCGTGTGTGTCATATGGATCCACTAATATCCCTGCATCCCCTACCACTTCATTAAGAACCGGAATAGACGATCCAATCACGGGAGTGCCGGAAGCCATGGCCTCTACAAACGGTATGCCAAATCCTTCAACCAACGATGGGCAGACAAACGCGAGAGATCCTCTGTAAAGTGGCGCTAAATCAGCGTCTTTCACATATCCCTTTATGATGACGTGATCGGAAACTCGCTCCTCTTTAATTGTTTCTACTATTTTTGGATCTTGCCAATACGAACTCCCTACGAGTATGAGATCAGTCGGTTTCTTTTCCAGACGCAAATACGTGGCAAAGGCTTGAATCAGTGTAGGAATATTTTTACCCCGCTTAAACGAGCCCACAGAGAGAAAATATGGTCGGGAATGAACATATTTGCTTCCTGTAGATATAAATTCTTCACTGATACTAGGGTTTGCTACGTGAATTCGATTTGCGGGAAATTCGTACACCTTCACAACTTCTTGTTTGATAGCCTCAGAAATCGTCACGATCGTGCCTGCGATACAGGCTAAATGCTCGGTTTGATGCATCAACTTTTCTGCTGAATCCGGATACAAATCAGGATGCTTCAAAAATCCTAAATCGTACACGAAACCTATAGTTTTGGCTGTGGTACGAGGAAGTGCTTGCGACAAACCGAGGAATACATCCACGGGTCGCAAAAATAACTCGAGAGGCAGCCGCACCTGCATCCACCCGATAGACGGCGATAACACACGATTGACCATTGCATGGCCAAACTCGTTCATCACCTGTTTTGGAATCGGGGCAAAGCTATAGAGTATATACGAATTTGTCTCATCTATTTTACCAAGCTGGATGAGCAATTCCTTAGCCACCCGCCACACCCCGACTTGCAGTCGTTCATCAGAAATCCCAAGCATCCCTGCGTCGACGCCAATTCTCATAGCCGCTCCTTAGGTCCAAATCGATGGAGAAAATAGTCACGAATTCCAAAGAGAGCGCCCCATTGTTTACGGCTGATATGCTCAAAAATGGTAAAAGGCATCCGTATAAATTCGTAGCACTTAACGCTTGCGAGTGCTAATCGTTGAACGAAGAGTAAATGATTGCGAGATAGATAGTACTGATGCGCCAAAGAGTCATTTCCAAGGGTCACGCTTTCTTCATGCGTTATGCCGTCGACTGGCAGGTGTGTGATCGGAAAGCCCGCCCGTTTGGCACGCACGCAATAGTCCACCTCCTCATAGTAGAGAAAGTACGGTTCGTAAAAATTTCCTATTCTTTTATAGACCTCTTTATGAATAGCGATGCATGAGCCTGTAATATAATCCGTACGGTCAGAAGGGACTATAGTAGTCATCCGATTTGGATCTATCCCGCCTGAAAATGGACCTGTAATACTTGGGGGCAAGGCCTGTAGTGAGCGTGCAAGCGTTTCTATACTCTCTTTTGTCGCCACGAGATCCTGATTGCAAATTACTATCCACTCTGTACCTTTCCCAAACGCTGTCTTCATCCCGAGATTAGCCCCTCCTGCGTACCCTAAATTCTTCCCGCTACCCACGACTTCAACTCCTTGCCTTTTTATCTGTCCCACCTTGCCATTATTAACCACGATCACGCGGTTAGGAGCAATGGCTGAAAGGAGAGCCAACAAGATCTCTTGGTCTGGATGATACCCGATAATGACAAATACTACCTCTGGAGATTTCATAGAGCTAAGAGGAATTATACCGTACTATTGCCTTTGAGCAATGAGGGACCAGCCGACGGAGTCACCTGACTTTCGCAAATTAGTGTCCTGATTGCAGTTTTTGTATCAGTCTGTGGA
>CAYHQC010000055.1:0-6274 GCA_964358845.1 uncultured Gammaproteobacteria bacterium
ACTATGGACTGATCGAAGCAAAAACAGCAGGTAAGTCTATCCCAGAAGGACTCGCCTACGACAAAGATGGCAATCCGACGATAGATCCATCTGCCGCTATGGATGGTGCAATCAAAAGTTTTGGCGAATACAAAGGATCGGGATTAGGATTTATGGTAACAGCGTTTACAGGCCCGCTGGTTGGTGCTGCATTTGCAGGAGTTGGCGACCGAGGTGACTGGGGAAACCTTGTAATGGCGATCGATCCTGAGCTTCTTGGCAATCGTAATGAATTTAAGAAAAATGTGACACTTCTTGCTAAAAAGGTCAAAGAAACAAAAAAACTTCCAAACGTCAAGGAAATTTTATTGCCCAGTCAACGTGGAAACAAACTTACTCAAGAACGATTACAATCAGGCGAAATTGAAATCGAGGACAATCTCTACAATGAACTCAAAAAAATCGCAAACTAACATTCCTCTTATTGGCTCTTTCTCTACGCGAACGCTTGCCATAGGATGTTTGATTATAGTTGCTGCGGCGTATTCGCTCCTCTCGGTTGGCTCACGTCTTCTTGCCGAAGGCTTCATGCCCATGACGCAAGTGTATATGCGTGTTGCATTGGGAACATTCATACTTTTGGTGTTACTACGCAAAAAACTTCGATGGGCAAAAATTATTTCCATTCCCAGTCGTGATTTGCTCATTCTCTCTTCCATGGGAACGATCGGATTTTCTATTGCTGTATATTTTGTGACACTGGGCGTCCTCAACGCAAAATTAGTAAATGTCGCGATAATATTTTCTTCTGTACCATTTTTTTCATACCTCTATGCGTATATATTTCTCAAAAAGCCACTGAATGCCAAACTTATAGGGCTTATTGCTTTGTCGCTCGTTGGTATTGCCATGGTGGCTACTAAATCATTCATCCCTCAACTTGCCGCATTTGGAACGGGAGAATGGTTCACACTCCTTGCCACAGCCACGATGGCATGGTTTTACGTCGGACGCAAACTCCTCTCGCCGCATCTTAATACTAACGAAATAACCCTAATCGTCATGGCGATTGCGGCAATCACTGCGTTGATATTTGCTCTCATTCGAGGTGAAACATTCGCGCTCTCAGCATTTATCAATCCGCATATTTTATTGGGTCTTTTAATCGGAGGCGGGATGAATGCGCTTGTTAATCCTATTGAAATATTTGCGTTCAATCATCTAGATGCAGTGTTAGGATCCCAAATACTTCTTTTAGATACTATATTTGCGTTACTCTTTGGCTATCTTTTTTACCAAGAAATAATCACGTTTCCTGAAGTAATCGGCGGAATCATCGTCATCTCAAGCGTCTATCTTGCCAGCAAACTCAGTAGGTAAACCGCATTTTCATGTTACCATGTTTCGAAACATAGTAACATTAAATATAAAATGTTGCGGAATCAAAATAACTATAATAACAACATCTAACTAAAATGCTTTTTGATTACCAACTTTTGTTTGCCATCGTATCTTTTGCCAGTGTCGACGATCGGTCTTCGGCAAAAGTAACGTAGACAACTCGGCTTCTATTTTCCGAATGAATCCCTTCAATTCTTCCTTTCTCAAAATTGATCCTATAACCGCTTGATATCCACCACGGCCAACCTGCATTGAAAGACTTACCTTATTTATTGTCCCCAAGCTAACTTTTAACCACTTTGAAATCGTTCGCTGATCATAATGCTTGAGAAGAAGCAACGCGATTGATAATCGTTTTGCTATCATTAAACGTTCAGTAGGAGAAAGAAGATCATCAAGAAGCCGACTCACCGTATCATGCGACTTCGCCGCCGCCACACTTTCCATGAGCACCTCATACACACGCTGTTCTACTTCTTTTCTCAATGGAATTCTTGATACTTATGTCATATAAAGTTATGTTATCATGTTTTAAAACATGATAACATAATTAATTCATATACTTAACGATCACACATATAAACTAAAGCAAATTGTGTTTCTTTGCAAACTCATCTATCCGATCAAAGGCTTTATGAATAATTGATGCATCACACGCAAATGACATACGTACATGACCTTTGCCTGATGGTCCCATACCATCTCCGGGGATCATAATGACATGCGCCTCGTCGACTAATAATTTCGTAAATTCCATGGCGCTCATGTCAAATCCATTGTACTTGGCAAAAATATAATATGCCCCTTCAGGGACGTGATAGGAAAATAATTTTGGCAAACGATCAACTCGCTTACAAATAACGTTGCGGCTTTCAATAAATTTTTGTTTAAATGCATTCATCGCAGCTTCACCGCGCGCATCTTGCAACGCAGCTGTTGCTGCAACCATTGATATGGTGGGCGGGCAAACACTAAAAAATATATTTATAGCATGTATCTTTTCAATAAGCTCTGGCGCCGCATACGCGTATCCTATGCGCCACCCAGTCATGGCATATTCTTTGGAGAAACTTCTACACACGATGATATTATTTCTTACGTCTTTAAACTGAAGTGGACTACAAATTTCTTTATCGTATGTCAAAAAATAATACGCTTCATCCAAAAGAAGTATAAGATCATGCTCTAATACGATTGCAATAAGCTCTTGGATCTGCGTTTGAGATAAAACCGTCCCTGTTGGATTATTTGGATTCGTGAGGATGATAAGTTTTGTTCTATCGGTAATAACAGATTTTAATTTTTCAGAATCAAATGCCCATCCGTTTTCTTCATTAAGATGCACGTATACTGGTGTAATTCCAGCCAAATGAAGCTGTGAGAGATGTAATGGATAACTTGGATCAAAATAGATCACCTCATCACCCTTTTCTACCAACGCCTGAATAGATGCAAACAGTGCTCCTGCCCCGCCTACGGTCACTGTTAGTCGCTCAAATTCTGGGGTAAACCCATAATCTTTCTGCATCTCTAATGCGATTGATTGTTTTAAATTCCGCAATATCTCTACATTCGTATCAGCATACATTCCAACGAGGGGATTTTTCTTTGCTTCAGATATGACTTTTTCATAAATAAAATCAGGTGTAGGAAATAGTGGTGTTCCTTGCCCTAAAGAAATAATATCTGGGTATTTCGATCCATACTGCATCATCTGAGCAATACCTGCATTTGGAAAATCTGTCGCACGGCTACTAAATCGATACATAGACACATTGATTATATCAAAAGTTGAAATCGTTATGCTTTCTTCGGAAGATTTTTGAAGATCCTTTTTCGTAATGTGGCAGTCGTTTCCATGCCTTGTTTTTGCATTTCTTCAATATGTGCCAATGCTTGATCGACATGATCCACAGTGGCCTGAGTAACTTCTTCTTTTTTCTCTTCCAGCGTATCAATCATTTCATCTTTTAATTCTCTTCCATGCTTTACTAGTTCTTTACCTTTTTCTTGAAGCTCATCTAATCGATCCTCAAGATCATCAAGCACACTTTTTCCACGCGTTTGTAATTGAGAACTCAATTTTTTCCCGTCTTTGGTTCCTAAAAAGAAAATAATGAGTGCCCCAATGAGGCCACCAAGAAAAAATCCAAACATAAACTTATTATCACTTCTCTGTTGGTCACTCATACTTCATCATCCTTTCGAAACGTCTTAAATACCGAAAGTGCGGCCTTAACACCACTGACTATCCCCGCCATACCAGATACTGACTCGCCAACGGTGGATGTGACCTTTTTGGCATCATCAAGCATGCTATTTCCTTTTACTAAGGATGTTTTGACTTCTTTCAGAATTAAATATACTTGAACACCAAGGACTATAAGAAGAATAGTTACTACTATACTAATTGCGATGATGGTAAGCTGTACTGGATCCATGGGCAGAAATAAAAAAAGAACAAAAATGACTTACTTTTAGTATACAGAATTTATAGAAGTTTGCAATGCCTCTATTTATTGCTGAAGTCCGACCTCTTTTGTCACTGTCGTCATTTTTCCAAACCGACTCGTTGCGATAATTTGAATTTTATTCACTCCGCTTTCGATCGCAATTTGCTCAAAAAATCGTCCATCATCTCGTACCACTGTAGACACGCCATTTATAGTCACGGTGGCGTCAGGATCTGTTTTTCCCTCGACCGTAATCCGTTTTTGTGTAACGATTGACTGATGTGCGGGTGTTGCGATGGTCAACATCGGCTTGGCGTTTACGCGTGTATACTGAAGCCCAAGATACAAGAAAAATACGACAAAAAGTAACGTCACTATAAGTGTTAGAAAACGCGCAGGAGTAAGTTGAAAAAAAGGAGTATTTAATGGATCCGTCACACCTTTGGGCAATAAGCTCAATTTCGACGACTCCAAAGTTTGCCGTCTAAAAATAGCCATCGTCGGATCTATAGGCAGTCCCAAAAATTCTGCATAATTTCGTACAAATCCTTTGGCATACGAAGGTGACGGAAGAATTGAAAATTCATCGTTTTCAATCGCGATTATAAACTTCTCACGAATTTTTATAGTACTCTCAACTTGAGAAGGCGTGAGACCCTTTTTCTCACGTGCTTCCTTTAACATAAGCCCGACGGTTTTCATAATAAAACATTTCTCAGGATTCTTGGGCAAGACGTGCTTCTATAGCGTAATAATCATCAGGATTTTTTATCACGACGTCGCGGGGCTTTGCTCCATCTCCTGGTCCGATAATTCCTGATTCTTCAAGCTGATCTATGATGCGGGCAGCTCTTGCGTATCCTACGGACAATCGTCTTTGCAAAAGTGAAGCAGATGCTTTATCGTGCTGACATACGAGTCGCAACGCTTGATCAAACAATTCATCTTTCCCATCTGTTGATTTTCCGCCTCCCTCACCACCCTTTTTCATAGCAAACGCCGGTTGACTGGTAACCTCCTCAGTATATTGCACGTCGACCTGCTTATCCTTAAAAAACTGCACAATCTTACTCACTTCTTTTTCAGATACAAATGCTCCTTGAATACGCATGGGTTTTGATTGTTCCGGCGGCACGTATAACATATCTCCTCTTCCCAACAACCGCTCAGCGCCCGGAGTATCCAAAACCACTCGGGAATCCGTCATAGACGATACGTTAAATGCTAAACGCGTCGGAACATTTGCTTTGATAAGTCCTGTAATGACATCAACACTCGGTCTTTGCGTCGCTAAAACCAAATGAATACCAGTAGCTCTTGCCATTTGAGCTAATCGACAGATAGTGTCCTCCACTTCTACCGGCGAGTATGACATTACCTCTGCCAGTTCATCGATAAGAATAACGATATTTGGTAATGCTTGAAAACCAGACATCTCATTAAATCCATCAATATTTTTCACCCCGACCTCAGCAAATTGCTTGTATCGCTTTTCCATTTCTTGTGTGGCCCATCGTAAGGCAGATAAGATTTTATCTTTTTCCGTAATGACTGGTGTTAAAAGATGAGGAATTCCGTTGTATCCCACAAGCTCCACACGTTTTGGATCAACGAGTATTAAACGAACCTCCTGGGAGGTAGAACGAAAAAGTAAACTGCAAATCCATGAATTCAAAAGTACTGATTTACCCGATCCGGTGGTGCCGGCCACCAAGACATGCGGCATTTTTGCGATATCAGCAACCAGTGGATTACCGGATACATCAAGCCCTAATGATATGGTGAGCTTACTTTTTGCTTTTTGCATGGAGTCAGACTCCAGCATTTTCTTCAAGGTCACAAACTCTAATCCTCTATTGGGAAGTTCGATTCCCACCATGTCTTTTCCGGGAATTGGTGCTTCTATACGGACCTGTCCCGTGGGAGCGGCGAGGGCCAAGGCTAAATCATTGGTGAGTGATGAAATTTTGGAGACCTTCGTTCCCAATGCAATTTTTAAGCAATATTGCGTCACGGCAGGCCCAGGATTTACCTCTACCACTTGTGCTTGTATGCCAAAGCTCCCGAGAGTTTTTTCGATAATATCCACGTTATTATTGACATTTCCGCGATCTGCTTTTTCACCAGGGCCGTCAGAGAGAAGAGAAAGTGGTGGATACTCCCACAGCTTCATCTCTTCTCCGGAATAGGGTTGATTAATTGTTAAATCTGAAGATGATTTCATACTATGAGGCATAGGAACCATTAATTTACCAGGCCCAGTCGACAAAGGAACAGATGGTTTTATCATAGGCTTTGATAAAGATGCATCGTCTCGAATCCTTAGTGGCAACTTTTCTTGCCCAAATAAAAGCTCCTTACGCCTTGTCTCCGTCTTTTTCAAAAGATGACCAATCCAATCAAGTATTCTTTGCACGCCATCAAGTACAAAACTCACAACG
>CAYHQC010000056.1:0-6234 GCA_964358845.1 uncultured Gammaproteobacteria bacterium
TATGTTTGCAGCACCGAACTAAAATTAAAAATTATGAAATGGATAGAGTTATTTACTTTAGAGTATTCCAGAAATTTGATATAATTAGCAGTATTAAGCTGCGGGATTAGTTAATCGGTATAACTTCACTTTTCCAAAGTGAAATGAGGGGTTCGACTCCCCTATCCCGCTCACTAGATTTTGTTTTTAAAGTGCGGGCAGTATTTAAACGTATGTCAGACACAAAAGATCACGAAGAAAAAATAGAAATCCACGAAGTTTTGCCTATTGTTGCAGTTGAAGAAGGCGCTCCCATCCGTGAACTTCTTCCCCATATTCAGAAAATGCTTGATGACTATATCGTGGGACTCAATTTAGCAAAAAAAGCTGTCACCCCAATTCATGTAGACGATATTGCACTGCGTGTCGCAAAATTTTACGAAATGATACGAAAAGTTGTCGACTGGAAAGAGGATAATGCACTTCGACGAAGTGCTACAGAACGAGTCCTCAAGCGCACGCTATTCCCCAAGCTATCCAAACTCACGCTGACACCTGAAGTAGACACCTATCGAGTGGCTTACACCGTCACGGCGGACCTTATACGCGGCGGGCATCTTCTAAACGATGAAATACCGGAAGAAAGTGTACTCGTAATTGAAACTGCCATTAAAAAATATTTATACATCCTCGCGCATGCCAAATTTACAAAATTTGAACAAATCCCATTAAAACAGCAAATCAATTTTGCGATGTTTATTATCGAGCTTGCCGCGTGTGAAATTGAGGAAATACTTACCACGCCAGTGAAAGAACGAGTACTTCTTGAAACAATGACAAAAATGATGAGTGATCGGATTCGTGTACGACCAGATGGCACGATGAATGATGATGAGAAAAAAACTCAAGTCTACATAGCAGTCTGCCGCACCCTTTTTGATTTGGATGATACATTTATCATGGCACAACTCATTAAGTTTTCCTACAGATCGTGGAGTATGCCCTCAAACGAAGACCTCGCACTCTATGCAAAAGATATACCAGCACTTTGGGAGGGATCTAGCCACGTACTCGAACATCCACTCGCTCGCCAATTTTACGCGATCTGCGAACGGATGGACACTGTATATATGCTTATCGGAGATATTTTAGACACCCACAAAGATAAACCAGAGGATCTGCAAGCATTATTTGGCAATAACGACCGATACGTAGAAGAAATAACGGTTGCATATAACAAACGTTATCACTCCTTGAAGTCTCGTCTCATGCGCCTGGCAATTTTCTCAACACTGTCGGTATTTTTATCCAATTGGGTTACATTTTTTATCGTTGAAATACCATTAGCTTCCATATTTTACGAAGGCTTTAATTGGTTTACCGCAACGATTGATTTTGTCGTTCCCACTGTCGTCATGGCGCTTTTAGTTTCAATCATCAGAGCGCCCGGACCAGAAAATATAAAAAGCGTTCTTACCGCAGTGACACAAAGCACATATGGTGGAGAAAAGATGATGCTTTATGAGGTCTATCTTAAAAAGAGAAGGAATAAATTCTTCAACCTTTTTGCCAGCATGCTCTATACGTTTATGATGTTTGGGGTATTGGGAGGCACTGGATATATATTCTATATTGCCAAACTTCCTATCACCTCAGTCATATTTGATACGTTTACCATAGCACTCACGTTTTTTGCTGCTGTCTTAATCCGCAACAAATCCAAAGAACTTACGGTTGATGACTCGTCTAGCATCTTTGAATTTTTTATGGACATGCTTTCTGTGCCTATTGCCCGCGTAGGCTCATTTTTAGCAGCCAAATGGAAAGAATATAACATAGTGGCAATACTATTCACTTTTTTGATTGAAACACCGATGGTAGTAATCCTTGATTTTATTGAAAGTTGGAGTAAATATCTTAAAGAACGAAGAGCTGATCTTCATTAAATACCCGACTATACAGTATAATACAAATACTGCTCTCATAGCTCAATGGATAGAGCAACTCTCTTCTAAAGAGTAGATGAAGGTCCGATTCCTTCTGGGGGCACAACGTAAGAATGTTTTCGTCAGAGACGAATTACGTTCAACGTTGTTGTAGCGTTTAAGCCAAAGGCTTATTACGCTACACAAGAACTCCACATGTTGCGTATATTTTTTCTTATCGTAATAACTTATCTTTTTTGTTTTTTTCCGACACAAACTTTCGCTAAATATAATCCTCTCGAAACACAAAATAATAAATACGGTATTCTTACTGTCGACCCCAATGACATTCTTGAAATTAGTTCCTTGGTAAACTCAAGTGGCGGCGATTGGGGTTATGTGTCTCTTGTAATTCAAGAAGATGATAGAAATAGAGAAAAATGGCAAGCGGTGTTTAACTCGATGAGAAGAATCCATCTAATTCCCATCGTTCGTTTGGCTACAAGAATAGATGGCGACGCATGGAAAAAACCAACTATCGATAGTATTTCAGACTGGCTGTCATTTTTCAATGCGCTCAATTGGCCGATAGAAAATAGATACGTCGTACTCTTTAACGAGCCCAATCACGCCAACGAATGGGGGAGATCGATCGACCCAAAAGGGTATGCCGAGCTAGCAACAGCGTTTGCCAAAGCGTTTCACGCGGCGTCGGAGGATTATTTTGTATTGCCAGCTGGCCTTGATGTATCTGCCGCGACTGATGGACGATCTCTTGATGCAGCGTCGTACCTTAAACAAATGTACGATGCTAAACCAGAATTATTTGATCTTTTAGACGGCTGGGTATCTCATTCGTACCCGAATCCCGCCTTTTCCGGCTCAGCGCATGGTTATGGTCGAGGCACAGTGCGATCGTATGCATGGGAAAGAGAATATTTGCGTTCGCTGGGCGTTACGAAATCCTATCCGATATTTATCACAGAAACAGGATGGGTGCACTCGTTTGGCGTAACGAATAATTTCAGCTTGCTCTCACCAGAAGCAGTCGGGTCGGCACTAAAGCAAGCTTCTGTCGGGGCATGGACTGATGCGTCAATTGTAGCCATTACGCCTTTTATATTTAATTATCAAGGATTACCGTTTGATCATTTCTCTTGGAAAAAATTAGGTTCAAACGATTTTTACGCACACTACTTTGCCTACCAAACGATACCAAAGACGCGCGGCACACCGTTTCAACGAGAATTATATGCTCTAGATCATCCATTAATCCCTGACACACTTGTCAAAAATTCATCGGTCACTCTCACGGCGAAAATTACAAACTCAGGACAATCTATCATTTCGCATAAAGATGGATATACACTACAGATTGATGGCCCAAAGGAATTTATCTCTATCACTGACTCATTGCCAACCATAGAGCCACAGGAATCTGGCGAAGCGCGACTTCATCTTCGTTTACCAAACAAAGAGGGAACTTTCCCCTACACTCTCTCTATCACTCACGATAACCGCGCTGTCATTCTTCAAACAGGCACAATAACACTCATTCCGCCGCCATCTCTGACACTTCACGTACAACTGGGGTGGAAGAAGATAAGCGACACTAGAAACGCCACGGTATTGATTTACGACCAAGACGAGATTGTTCATAAACTACACGGAGTCTCAATAGAAAATGGGATAGGTATCGTCTCTGACTTGGCAAACGTCATACCAAACAATTCATATCGGGTTGTTTTACTCGTTCCTCAGCATTTGCCGCGACAAGCGATAAACACAATTAAAGCAGAAGGAACAACGATACTCATGCCCAGAATGTATCCAATTGACTTTAACGGCGATGGGGCATTTACCTTAGCTGATATCGTCAGCATGCTCACGCTGCCACCCCGCGATATACTCCGACTATTTATTACGATATAATAGGTACTATGGTGGCTGTAGCTCAGTCCGGTTAGAGCGCCTTCCTGTGGAGAAGGATGTCGAGGGTTCGAATCCCTTCAGTCACCCCAAGCCCTCGTAGCTTAACGGATAAAGTGTCCCGCTTCGGACGGGATGATGGAGGTTCGATTCCTCCCGAGGGCGCAGAATAATTTCCTTTCGGAAATTTTCTATTGAATACATTCGGGGCGTGTAGCTCAGCGGTAGAGCAGTTGCCTCTTAAGCAATTGGTCCTGGGTTCAAATCCCAGCGCGCCCACTAATCTAAAGAACAATACATGTATCATACACAAATGAGTACAGAAGTAATCGTCAAAATCTTACAAGATTTGTTTTAGTTGCATTTTCAAGAATTCCGCACTATACTTTTCACGCTCTCATGAAAGTATATTATAGATATTCCCCAAGAATCGATCGTGGTAATGCGTTGTTAATTTATGACATTTTGTTGTGTTTCAAAGGAGTATGATCTAGATATGTGGGCGATTTATGCGGTACTCTCAGCTCTGTCTAGTTCAGCAAAGTTTGTTATAGGTAAAATGAGTGCTACAAAAACTGATGAATATGTTTCTGCTTTCGCCTTACAATTTTTTGCATCGCTAGTTCTCTTGCCGTTTGTGATAGCTGCAGGAATTCCAAGAATTGCCTACCTGTTTTGGCCATCATTGCTCGGATTAGTTGTTACTACAACAAGTTGGTCAATCTTGTATCAGCGAGCTTTAAAGCTTTCACCACTTTCGGTGAGTGTCCCCATGCTTGCCTTTAACCCTATTTTTGCGGCAATATTGGCTTTATTTTTTGACGGCAAGCTACCCGATACTTTTGGCTGGTTGGGTATAGCTTGCATTGCGCTCGGCGTTTATTTTTCGAGAATAGAACTCCAGGACAAGAAAGGTCTTCTTTATCCAATACTGAGCATTCGCCAAGAGCCAGGAACACTTGCGATGTTGGCGGTAGGTTTTATATGGAGCTTGGGAGCACATTTGAGCAAAATGAACACCTTAGCCTCATCCCCACTCTTCTTTGCATTTTCATCAACACTAACATCATCGGTCGTCCTCTACCTCATCGCGCGTTTCAAAACTAAGGATATTTTTGCAAAGCTCACTACCCATTATAAATCGCTGTTAGCTTTAGGGGGCGTTAATGGAGTTGGAGAGCTAACTTTTGGGGCGGCATTGTCCTTGGGATACACCCCATTTGTCGTGGCAATTGTTAGGAGCAGCATTCTTTGGTCGGCGCTAATGGGCGGCCTACTTTTTAATGAGAAATTCTCAAAGATCAAGATTTTTGGATTACTTCTATTGTTTTCTGGAGTTCTGATCTTGATTTTCTAGTCGGCAATGTTACCCGCTCTTCTGGATCTCGTCCCAAAAGGTTTTGATGAGAGTATTTAGCTTTTGATCTAGCTCCTTGAAATATAGCCTGATTTTGGAGGAGTAGATAAAGTACCACTTCACAATGTATTTTGTGTAGATATATTTCTGAGATTGGAAGGTGTTCTTTTTACCGAGAAATCGATAGATATTCCAGAGTTCGAGCTTATCGAGGTCGATCAAAATCTTGGCTTCGATGCTGAGAGGCGGCAATAGCTGGAGACTAGAGTGCTTGCGAATGCAATAACAAATTTTTTGCACCTGTGGATATGGCAAGCTGGAAGCGGCATGATAGTAAAAAATATTGGACGACTGGCGACCCTCAACTATCTGCTGGTAGATCAGGTGGATGATCCCCCGAGATTTTTGCTGGGAGATCCAGGCATCGTGCCAACAGATTGCGGGAAGAAGAATGTCAAATTTGATACGCCCCGCTAGATTGGGGACCATGGTCAAGAGATAATCGAGGTCACCTAGGATCTTTTGGATATGGGTCTTGTCGTGATGGGGATCTAGACTCTTGGACATGAGCGCGATGCCGTCGTAACAAATACGCAGAGTCTGTAGATCAAGCCTAATCTGGTACTTAGTTCGGAAATCGCGAAGATTCATTTAACTGTGTTGCTCTTTTTTGATGGTCTTCCAGTGGTAGAGATAGAGTGGCGCGCCGATGACGATCATGGCTAGTGAGTTACTGAGCTGGCGCTTGCGCTGGTTGGCAGCCTCATCTTCGTTACGCCGTTTTTGATCTTCGGGGGAGATGGTCGGCTTGCCTCCCTCGAGCGGCATAGTCTCGGGATAATAGGAATACTCAGAGACTTTAAAGACATACGTTTTGAGTGTAAGGTCGACTATCTGGATACTACCGATCACGGTGATGAGGAGACCAACAAAGGAAAAGAGATAGAGATAGAGCAATCTGAGACTAAATTTCATAGTTTCCTCCTTATAGTGTCAAGTACCCCGTTTTTCAAGAACACTTTCTGAGTATTTTTGTTTATACTG
>CAYHQC010000057.1:0-5898 GCA_964358845.1 uncultured Gammaproteobacteria bacterium
TTTTAGTATTTCAAACCTTGGACACTACGTCTAGTTTACAGGGTACCGGCCCAAAAGCCTCTGACCCATACAAAAATTTAGAAAAGGAAAAAACAGGGATGGCGGTTAATGAAGAATTGTGGAAAATGGTTGAAACGGTCATACTGACCCAGTCAACAGCGATGGGTTGTTATAATGAGTTGATTTCTAAAATAGTATTTCCAAAACAACCATATTTTAAAAAGTTGCATGAGGCCATGAGCACATGGTCTCATTTGTTTAAATAAGCGCATGAAAAAGCCCCATTTAAGCGTCGTGTTGTTTTTCTTTTTATTGTTTATCGGGCTTTTTTTGGGAGATGGGAAGCAAGGAGTTATTGAGGTTTTTGGGGGCACTGTAGTTTTGGTGCTCTGGGGCGTACGGTTTTTGAGAGGCGGCGCCATAGCGCGGTTGCCCAAAAAATTATTCCTTTCATGGTGTGGAGTTTTTCTGGCGGCGTTCATATCAACCATTTTTTCTGATAGTATCGGATTTTCTATTTCGTGGTGGGTGCGGCTACTTAGCGGTTATTTGATATATCGACTATTGTATGACGCGTCTTCTGACGAAGCTGTTGAAGCCTTTATTAAGGGATCGGTGGTTTTTGTGTTTGCCGCTAGTATTTTTGGAGTAATAACATATATTTCTCCTTGGTTTCGTTCCATATTGCCGTCGATGAACCTGTTTAGTCTCACATACGGACACAATCATCTGGCGGATCTTCTTGTTTTTGCCGCCCCCTTATTATTTTGGACGATCTTGAAGGACAAAGAATTATCGTGGGTCAAGGGGGCGCTGTTTATCGGTTACTGTGTCGTGCTGTTTGTCACCTTTGCGCGTGGTGCGTGGGTTTTGGTGGGTGCATATAGTATATATGAATACATTACGTCAAAAGAGATGCGTGACAAGAAAAGAATGTTAAAAACAACTGCTATTTTTTTAGTAATTATATTTGTTGGTATATTGATGTTGTTTGTGTCTAAAAATCCAATCACACGTGAGCGATCTGTCTTGCGACCACAGTCGGTCGTTAGTCGTCTGGAATATTGGCGGCAGGCAGTGGAAGGGTTGAAAGAAAGACCCCTTTTTGGTCATGGGCCCGGCACCTTTTCTCTCGTGTCTACTCGATTTCAAAAATCACCAGGTTCTGCCTCTTGGTTTGCGCACAGCGAACCCTTACAGATAGCGGCAGAATTGGGACTAGTTGGGATTATTGCTTTTATGTGGTTGTATTTTGTGCACGCTCAGTTGTTTAGGTGTAGTCGTGGTCAGATAAAACATTCTAAAATAAATTGCGCTATACGCGCCAGCGCATTGCTGACGCTTGGGTATAGTTTGTTTGAGTTTACGTTAGATTATTTTGTTCTTTGGTTGTTATTTTGGGCAACGATCGGACTTTTGACAAGAAAAATATCTGACGACGAGCCCGCAGAACAAGGCGCTGACAGGTCAATACAAATAAGCTTGATAATTGTGGGAATTTTTTACTTTTTGTGGGTGATGAGTAACCTGGTCACGATCACAACAAATAGGTATGATATCGCATTTTATATAGCACCGTTTGATTCGGTGAACGCGTTAGCATTTTTTGAATCCTCTACGAAATCATCTCCAAGTAACACAGACCTAAACATAATGAAGCTTCTCCACAGAAAAAATCCAGCACTATTGGATGCGCTCAAAGGAACAAGGGGTATTTCAAAAGAAGCATCATTGGGCTATTGCAATGATGCAGTTTTTTTAGATCCTAAAAATCTTACATATTATCAGGAGTGCTTGGCGCTCGCGTTAGAGGCAGGAGATATAAAGAATATTGAAAATATATTAAAAACATTAAGTAAAGAGTTTTTGTTATATAAAGTTTACTCGTTAACTGAGAAGGTAAATTTATCCCCTCACTTGTCTGTTATATTGTCAGAGTTGAGTCTGTCAAATATTTCTTTATATCAGTCTTCGACCGTGTACATAGCAAAGCTTTATTATATGATCGGAAAAATACTGTTGATTCAAGATCCATTCATCACAAAGCAACTATGGACAATTGCAAGGATGACATATTCAGACATGGGACTTTTGTATCATGAATCTGCGAGTCTTGAGTTTTACATTTTAAATAATGCGACGGAGGCAAGAAGAATAATTAATGAATGTATGAGTGTGCCACACGCTGCGCTTCATTGTAAACAGCTGCAGCCAGACTTTTCTAATGTTCCCCCACCAGGATATGTCTCTCTAGATATTATTCAATATCAAGAGTAATAAGACGCAAAATATTCGCTTTTTATTTATGTGGTCAGCAAGTTATTGGTTTTGAAAAATAGTAGTACAAATTTTAATTATTACTAATAATGCTGGTTATGGTGGGATATATAGAAGCAGACTTTGTATGTATTGGAATATCCTGCCCTATGATAATGGGAATATTTCCGAGTAAATACTCCTTCTCACTCACGCTGGTTGTTAAAAGTTCTAATGTATATGCTACATCTTGGAGGAGTGGGTTGGTTCGTATGACAAGTCTCCCGTCTGCGGTAGAAATAGACGTTTGGGCGTCGGAGATTTTTTTATCAACAACTTTAATAATCGGTCTATTTTGACTATCATATACTGTTTCGCCAATTTTAATTGCGGCTGCTAAATATGGAGGGACACCATCAGTGTTAAGATAATTATTAACAGGGTTATACCAAGTCGTTTTATATAGAGTGGCCTTTATTACCGTTTTATGAAGGTCGGGCGACGCCCCAGTGCTCAATAGGTCGGTTATGGTTCCATTCACAAGAATGTGATCTAGGATTAATTTAATTTCAGAGCCAACCAACACAGGCTTACCTTTAAATGTGTATTGGCCAGACCCGCGACTGTACGTAGTTTTTATCTTGAGCGTTAGGTAAGTGTTTGATGTGTCTGGAGAGGAATCGTATTGAAATATGTTTGTGACTTTTGCAACGTTTCTTCCTAATCCATCGCGTTCTTCCATGCCAATTTTTAATAATTGAGAGAACCAGTTATAAATATCTCCATTGGATGGATTTTTTCTCCAAATTTGATATACATAATTAGGCTCCCCCACCTTTACGACAACATCAAGATATGTTCCCCTGCGGAAAAAAAGAAAAGCAAAAAAAGCAGTAGAGAAAAGTAAGAAAAATGCAACACCTACTGTTTGAAGCTTGATTTTATGATAATTCATATGTGTAGAATTGTGGTCATATATAGATGAGAGATAAGAGTAAAATTAACTCTAAAAAATCATAGGGTTGAATCAGCCCAATTATACACGCCGCTATTATTGTACAACATAACCCTCGTATCATAGTTGTCTCTTTCCTTCGCGGGTTGATTGATGCCCATAGCTTAAATAGCATATAACTTAACATGGAGATGTATAAGATTAATCCGGGAATTCCATTCTCAACGAGAATTAGAGCAAAAATATTATGTATTGGTGAGGGAAAAGACCACATAACTCCGTCAGGTTCGAGGTTATAGCCCTCAATAACGCTCATGCCTGCGCCCACCCCAAACAGAGGATTTAAAGATATGAGCCTCATCGCATTTTCTGTCTGTGCCAGCCGTACACCGAGGCCATTGCTAATGTCTGATGAATATATATTAAGACTTTTTATTAGTCTCGGAAAAACAACTACAAAAAATAGAGTTAACAATATGGACGAAAGTATAATTTTTGACCATAAGCCCATTTTGAGCATAACACGCTGTGAAGCTGAAATTATTTGAGAATAAAACATGACACCATGTGGTAATAACGCTATCCAACCTCCTCGACTCAGTGTTAGCCCTGAGGCAATCAATGCTGTAAGATATATTCTAAAATAGAGCACATTTTTCTTCCAAAAACTTAGGGCTACAACAACTGGCGCAACCAGCGCGATAAAGCCAGCTAAATAATTAGTATGTCTAAAAGTGCCAAGGGGACGAAATACAAACTCCATTTCATCCGTTGCCCCCCCACCAAAAATTTCAAAATATTTTTGTGATTCGATTGATTTCGCTAGCGGTGAGCCATACATATATTGAATTATTGCCACAACACTTTCAAACAGAAGCATAGCTGTAATGATTGTAAAGATTACTCTCCTATGTTTATGTATCAGAGAGGAATGTAGTCGAAAAAAAACATATTTAATAAGGATAGATAGAGACAATATGGCATAAAGAGTAGAGATCTCCGGCATATTTGAGCCAAATAATGCGGTCAACCACACCCAAAAGAAGAACCCAAAAATCAGCAGATCTAATAGGATTATTTTGACATCATTATATTTTTTCGTAAAAACCCCATGCGCTATAAAGCAGGCAAGCAGGATGCTTATTATGTGATTTACCGTAAGTGAAACGCTTATGGAGTATCCTTCTGGGAATCTTTCAGGGCTAACCATTCCTGGCGATAGCATGAGAAATGTATATGTTTTTCCCGTTTGTATGCAGAATGCCACTAGAGCTCCCAAAGCCAATCCCAGGGCTATGTTGTTTACATATAGACTTACAGCGCCAATATAGAGTAGGAACGCGATAACTACTAAATATTGAGAAAGATTTAAAAACCAGACCGTAGTGAGAAAAATAAAAGAGCCCCAGAAAATAAACCAGAAATCTGTGCGAGATTTTTTCATATTGCTATACTAGCACAACTAAATTACTCTATAACGTATGAATAGAAAAGTCTCATTAGCCATCGTGATTAAGAATATAGACGGAGGTACTGGAACTTTTTTGAAACAAATCTTGGGCATTGGCAGGCCAATCCAAAAAATTTCTATCATAGCACTTGAGGAGCCGTCGTTTCATATATTTAATATTCCTAATGTCATGTATTGCAGGAGTAAAAAAAATAAAAAAGAACCAAAAGGCAGAATTTCTGCCGGACTCATTTTATTAAAAGAATTTATTTTTCTTTCGCGTCATTTACGAAGCATTGACCCAGACGTCATTATTGCTATTGACACGCACTGTAATATATTAGTTTGCCTTGTAAAGTTATTTATTCATATTCGATCAAAGTTAATTTTAACATTTCACAATAGTATCTCCGGCGTATTTGCTCATAAGCATTATTTGTTTTCACCATGGTTAATTAGAGTGTTTGGCCGTTTGTTCTTTCGTTTATCTTCAAGTATGATTGGGGTTTCTCGTGGAGTTACTGAGGATGTAGTAAAAAACTTTCATCTGCCATGGTTAGTACACACGATTTATTACGGATTAAACAGCATAACGCCTCATAACGTGTCGCATTATAGCGTGTTAAAAAATGAGCGCCACATGTTCCCTAAAAATGTTCCTGTTGTTGTTACTATTTCTCGATTAGCAGGCCAGAAAGATGTAGACACTTTGATACGAGCAAGTATATATTTATTTAGTCGAAGCGTGAATCATAGGCTCTTGATTATCGGAGATGGTAAGCAGAAAGAAGAGTTCAAAAAAATGATTCGTCAGAGCCATTTAGCTAATAGAATATTTCTTCTCGGGTGGAAAAAGAATGTCTTTCCATATTTAGCCAAATCCGACATATTTGCGTTATCTACTCATTACGAGGGGTTTCCATTTGTTCTTTTGGAGGCTATGAAGGCTGGATTACCAATTGTCGCAACGGACACATCGTTTGGTCCAACAGAGCTATTGGGTGAAAGAAGTACGTACGGATTATTGGTGAAGCCTAAAGATAGTGTTGATTTAGCAGAAAAGCTTGCGCGGTTTATTCAGAGCAAAAAACTTAGAAAACTTTATCACAAAAAGTCTTTTATGCGAATACAGCACTTCACTGAATCAAAGATGCTGCAAAGCTATCGTCAGATAATTAATCAAATAATAGACTTGTTGCGTAATTTCCCATAATCAGGCACACTAGAGGGATATGAA
>CAYHQC010000058.1:0-5839 GCA_964358845.1 uncultured Gammaproteobacteria bacterium
TTGAATGGACCAAAGATATCATGGGCATGAGAACCCTCGTCCAACGATTTGCTCTGCAAGAAATAGGCAACATGAAAGTCGCAGGCGAAATCAAAGGCATTGAAAGTTTTGATTGTGAAGCCAAAGCCGTACGCCTCCGCTTTTCTCAAGACATGGATAAGGCAGATATATTCATCCGCCGCAATTTAGGAGAAAAGCTAGATATTCTCGATCCTGCAGACGAAACGCACAAGCCACTCGTTGATGGCATCAAAGATCTAATGCGCGATTATGCAACAGGAAAAATCGAAGACAAAAAAACATTTGATGAAAGATCAAAAGAATTTTTCAAGACGACCTTAAAAGACGCGAGACCGGATGTCTTTGCTGAAGCAGAACTATATAGTTCGAGTCTTTTTGATGTAGCAGAAACTCTACGTGCCAAACGGGAACACGTCGGAGGCATAAAAAATATCGAAGCTGAATTATCTGCCATGAAAATTCGCCTTGGCATAGCACAAATGGGAGAAGTGACCAGTCTTATCCCGTCAAAAGTCGAAAGTGCTACCAAAAAAATTACAGCGATAGCCGACTGGATAGAAAGAAAAGGTATTCCTTTCCGCCCTGCCTTATTTAACGAAGTAACAATTGGCACAGGGGTGGCACTTTCACTTTCGGCATTAAATTCTGTCAAAACCATGTCACTTACCTTTCTCAATTTAAATCCTCTCCAACGATTTACCGCAGGAGCTGTGGCTGGCGGTACATTTGCAGGATTTCGAGAATACGGAGCACTCCAGCGCGATTATCTGACTCACCTTCGCGAGCGGGAAGCCGGAGACACCTTTGGTGAGTCCATGAAGCGAAGAAACTTTTTTGAAAAATATCTCGTCAGCCAGCGATCGGCAGAAGAGATGATGGGGAAAATTCAAACGTCACTTTATGAGACAAACGGTACGTTGAAAACAACTCTTACAGACGATGAATTGCGTATGGGAATGGCAACGATAACCGATATTACCGCTAGAAAAGCAGTCAGTGAAGCGCCGGCTATCAAAAAAATATTAAGTCCTGATAAACGCATAGGCCTTATCCGTTTTTCCGAACGCGAATCCATAGAAACACAACGCACAGCTCTTGATATCACCAGTCACAAGGCCCTCACTGATGTAGAATCATATCTTTCTACACACACAGAACAAGCCGCAACGGTCTTGGGCGGCACGACACTTGAAGATTTTATGGTAAAGCTTACCACCAATCAAACGCTCGTTCTTAAAGACGGTGCTCAAACACTGGCAAATATTACCGAAGATCCTGTACGAAATGTGTTAGGGCTGGTCGCTTCCTACGCACCGGAGATAAATATTCTCAAACGTCGCTTCCCATTGGCCACCCGCGGGTTACCACCAGAACAACAAATACTTGGCATGGACGCAATACTTGACCAATTTACCCGCGATGCGAGAGTGGAGGCTGTAAAGTACGGCATTAAAGCAGGAATAATAGGAGCAGGAGTGGGAGCTGTAATGCATGGAGTTGGAGATTTCATTTGGCACAAAGCGCCGGATATCGCGGGTGCAGCAGCTCAAGATATCAACGAGCGCATATCAAATATCGACCATCCCGCTATATTTACACCAGACGCACAGACTCCGGAGCATATCACTAATCCATTTATACTTTCTGAACCGTCATCAGATCACACGGTAACCATCGGCGACAACACATATGAACTACCAAAAGAGCTTGTCATCGACCGAATAAAATCGGGATTTGAAGGAGACGCTACGTACAACGCAAAATTAGATTTTTCCGAATATAAAAACTTCCTTGACAAGCCAGACATTCTATTTGGCGAGAATCTTTCTGCTTCACAACTGAAAGAAATATTAGACAAAGCAGGAATTCAAATAGTAGATGCACATAATGCGGGAGAAGCGTTGGCCGGACATTCTGTGGATCTTCACAATATCAACCCTTCTTTACCAGAAGGAATAAACACAACAATCCCAGATGGATATTCTCTCCAATATAGTAACGATTTTGAACATAGCGGGTGGGATCTTATTGGCGGGCCCAATAATACTTCAGTCGCGCACTTAGAAATCGCTAATGATGGCACTATTACAAATCTTGCTGATGTACAAAAAGAGCTTATCGCTCACGGAATAACACTTACGAATCCAATTCTTCCAATTATACCAACCGGCGACGGGTCAACTATTGAAACGCCAGTTCCCACAGGCGAAATGATGACCCTCACTGGTGATAAATTAGAAAACGGCAGTCTGTGGGATCATTTCTTAAACCAAGTACAAAAAACACCCGACGAAAATCCAATGGCGTCAACCAATGGGATGAAAAATCTTTTCCGACTCTATGAACAGTATAACGTAAACCATGACCCAACTACTGGTTTGCCGGAAAATATCCAATCTACTGACATACGACTTCGCGATGCTATGTTTAGCGGGGAGCCTGTGCGTGAGCTTGATATAGCGCATATCCCCAATGACGCTAAGATCGATTTACCGGAAAATGTATTTGGTGCAACTGGCGTTGAAACTTTTCAAGATTTACAAAAGCAGGCGCTTATTGATTATCAACACGAACTTCTCACAAGTAGAGGTCCGATAGATGCGATTCAACACATGTATGAAAACACGAGCAACCCTGAACTAAAGCTGGAAGCTATCGCTCTTAAACTCGGCTATATCGGTAACGATGCACATCTTCCATCTGAAGGCGATGTAAACCTTTTGATTGAACATATGAACGGAAACGCATCGGTTGATACTGGAGGTGTCAGTGATACGGTTGGCGAATCTCCTTTGCCAATCCACGAAATCGTAATCAATAAGATTTACGAGGATACTATTCCAACAAGCTACATTGGCTCGTCTGATCGACTTGAAATCCCGTATATGACTGCAACGGATAGTGAAACTATTGCAAATTTGCTTGCAGACGATCAACGAAATTTGGAAAATGATATTGCAGTTGAAAAACTCCAATCATCTCTCCCGTGGTTTCCTGTATTTATCCCCTACCGCGCATCCCTTGAACGGGAATATGTTCCTGCACCCGAAGCCTCATCAACTCTTGTAACCAATAACGATTTCCTCTCGCCATTTGGATCAGAACAGATGTATTTGACGAAAGATTTAATGGACGCCAGAAAGTCGCCAAGACTTGCCGAAAACCCTGAGGCACAACTTGTCCCCGATGAGGAGCTTCATTGGTATCTTTCAACGATAAATGACGCTGATAAAAAGACAATTTTAGAATTAAATGCTCAAACTAATTCGCTGCTTGCTCAAGAAGCAACACGCGTTGTGGCAATACCTACCGTGCCTGCCCAAGCCGCACAAGTATATCAAACACTATCTCAATTCACGACACAAACTGACCCAGCAGGAACACTGCTTGATCCCAAACAAACAGAAATTGTGATCTTAAATCGCACAAGTGCAATGCCGATAATTGAAGGTCAAGAAACTCTGTCAACCCCTGGTGTTGACGAAATGAAGATGGAAATTGATCGCTTCCGCACAGATCACCCGGAGTTATCCGTCATCTATTTGACGCGCGAATATCCCGACACGGCAAGCATTGGCGAACAAAAACGCGATCTGACAAACCTAATTTTCCATCGCATGGAAACACGCGGCGAAACTGGTGGTGATGCAGCGATAATCAATTCAAACATAGAAAATAGCGCTCTCTCTTCTACCTATCTTTCTACTATTTCAACCTCACTTGAAAATCCAATGACAGATATGGTGAGTGGATCGTTTCATCATCCAAAAGAAGCATATGGCACATACCCCATGCTTTTTGCATCTACGAGACTGCAGGAAATGTTTGATGGCATGGTGAGGCATGGAGAATCAAATAGTATGCCAAATGTAATAAGCGGCAACACGGCTATAAAAGCCAGCACACTGGCAGCTGTCGGAGGGTACAATAAAGATGCAAGTATCGCTGAAGACCGAGAACTCGTGCACCTTATAAAAACTGCAAGAAATAATCGCCCTGATGCAATCGTAGAAAATGCCGACCTTACCCAAACCATAAATCCCAAGGAATCTCTCTATAAAGTACTTCAAAACTTAGGCGTTGCGGACAAAGCAATACTTTTAGAACAACATGAACTGTATAAAGATAAAACATGGCAGGAATTAGCTGCCAAAGCGACAGAAAATTTTACCCCCAAACATCTTGCGCTTTCGATAAACCAGCTCTACCAACAGAGTTACCCGACGCTCAAGGTCCAAAATCCGGAGCTTTTTGATGCATACTTTAAAAAGTCTATGGATGCATTGGGCCTTTCGTATGAGATAACCGATGGAGCTGTACACATCACTGATGATAGTCTTTTGGCACAAAACATGGCATCAGAACTTGATATAGAGGCTTTTTCTAAACAATCAGCACAAGAAATTAATCCAGCAGAAGTTATAAGCGCCCGCCAAACACTTGAAGGAGTCGCAGGGACCACAGATGAACAAATAGCCGAAAAAGAAGCGGTCAATTTACAGCAAGAAGAAGCATCTGCCAATCAGCCCATGGAAGAATCATCAATTTCCTCGCCAGAAATCTTGGCATCTGAAACGATTCCAACTCCCGATGTGCGAAGCTATTCCACCCCCGATGTGGAACAGGAACCGACAGAAGTTTTAGCTTCCGTGCAGGAAACCCCAAAGATTGTCATAGCAAACGAGACGTTGCCAGAAGGTGTTACTGACCGCATCAATTACCTTATCGAAAAACATGCAAGCGAAGGACAAGCGACAGTGGAGGTAACTCCCAATGAACTTATGGATTATGTAAAGTCTACGGTTTCTATTCCCGGCGGAAGAATAACCGAAGGCTCTCTCACAATTCAAAACGACAAAGTGCGTATAACAAACATTACCGTACAAACGCCAATTGGCAAGGCAAAAATTTCAGGAGATCTTATCGATGATCCGACGTACGGATTGCATCTTGACCCCAACACTCTTGAGACTCAACTTGATTTACTGCTTCGCACGCAAGGCGCTAAAATCAAAGAAAATGCAAATACACTCACGGAAAAAATAAAAACTCATTTTAACGAAAAAATTACTGACCCCAATTGGGAATCCTCTACCATGCACGTAAATGGCGATAAAATTTCGCTGACGTTTGTGAAAAAAACCACGACCTAGGCTTCAATTTGCTTCCTATAGGCCTAAATGATATACTCCTTTTCCTATGGCTACGACGTTGGAATATCGCAGTGTATCGCTCTCTTTTCCGAAAGAAATCAAAGAAATCCAAACGCCTGAGGTGCGTTTAGAGCCTCTCAAATATTCTCAAGAAACGCTTGACCTTTGGTTCAAGTGGATGAACGACCCTGATCTGCGCAAATACATGTCTCTTAGTTTAACAAACGACAAAGAACATATCAGGGAATGGTTAGAATTAGCTTCAATGGGTGAATCTCGACACTACTTTACCATAATGACTGAAGGCCTGCCTGCGCAGGCAGGGAAAAACATCGGCTTTGTAAGCGTTCGTCAAGACGAAAATCCTAAAGACACAGCAGAAATAGGCATAATAATTGGTGAAAAGGAGTATCAAGGCAAGGGAATCGGGTCAACCGTACTCAAAGAGGTTCTTACCAAATGCGAAGATGAGTATCACCTCTCATCGGTGCGCGCACTCATCAAGCCCTTTAACGAAAAAAGCATTAAACTATTTACTAAACTTGGATTTGTGGAAGATACACGCGTGACGGTACTTGACGAGCCATTCATTCGATACGTCAAACACTTTTAAATGACACACCCCGAGGCAGAGCCATCGGGGTATCTAAGCCATAGCTTCTGCT
>CAYHQC010000059.1:0-5787 GCA_964358845.1 uncultured Gammaproteobacteria bacterium
GGAATTACGTCAAAGAACTTCGGACTCGGCGTTTAGAAAACAGGGTACTTGACATTTCGTAAAATCAATAAACCCTTCTAGATCTATTTTGTTATTATGTTCTTCACGCCACGCATTAGTAACTCTACTAAGCGTCGGCTCTATTGTATTTCGAGTAGTTGAATCAAATGTATCTAATAGAGAATAATCCCGATCTCCATGATGACTAAGTGTATGTGCGCCTGTTAACTTGCTAATCAATGTTTGCATACCATCATGAGAACCCATCGAATTTAACAACTCCCTCGATAATTTTAATAAAAATGGCGTCGCAAACCGTGAGTGCATAGATACTATTATTTTAACAACACCTCTATCGCTTTTGCAAGTTGGCCGTCACTGGTTGCTGTGGCGTCAGAAGAGAGCGAGATGACAAGATCCGGCGTGACACCTTTTTGGCTAATGCTATCCCCAAGCGGCAAAAGCCATTTTCCTGTCGTTATATGCACTCCTGCACCTTGTCCTAATTCAAATGGTGTTTGGACGCTTCCTTTCCCAAACGACGTCTCACCCACAATCGTTGCGCGCTTATAATCCCGAAGCGCTCCGGCTACGATTTCTGCCGCTGACGCACTTCCTTTATTTAAAAGCACAACCACAGGGATAGTTAACAACTTACCTTTTCTGTCTACGGGATACTCTTGACGTGTACCATCGCTATTAACCTGCGAAACCACAACACCACTTTTTAAAAACTCGCTTGCGATGTAGACTGAACCATCGAGATACCCTCCCGGATTATTGCGAAGATCAAAAATTAACCCTTTGATCGCACCTGTTTTTTGCTTTGCCACAATTTCAGACACTGCTTTGTCCCAATCATCATTGGTGTGATCTCCAAAACGGGAAAGAGAAAGATATGCGACACTTTCATTTCGCGTTTTAATCGATGCCGCTTCAGTAGCAGCGCTTATTTCAGTAATCTCAGGTATTGTTTTAATCCATGAAGTAACTGATGGGACGACTATAGTCGCCCGCTCAAGCGTCACATCGATAGTAGCAATGGCGTTTTCGTGGAAAATAGTAAGCGTCACGGTGGTGCCTCTGGGGCCACGAATTTTGCCTACAGCCTGCTGGACAGACCACCCTGTGGTGTCTTCTCCATCTACCTTGAGGATAAAGTCGTTAGGCTTTAGTCCCGCTTTCTCAGCCGGATTGCCTTTCAGTGGTGTCACGATGATGACACGACCCTCTTTAATCCCAAGTTGCGCGCCGATGCCTTCAAACTGACCGCCAAGGTCATCTTTAAACTCCTTATTTTCTTTCGGCGTAAAAAATGAGGTGTACGGATCATCGACGGCATTGACCATCCCGGAAATTGCCCCAAATACCAATTTTTGAATATCGATCTTATCAGGATCAATGTAGTAGCGACTCAGCTTCCCCCATACATCCCAAAAAAGAGAAAAATCAACGTTTTCACTATTCGGGACCTCGGTATTTAAAACTACTCGCTTATCTTTTCCTATAGAAATAGAAGCTTTTCGTTCACCAAAATAGTACCCGGTACCACCAACGAGTACGATAAACGCAATGACAAGAAGAAACGAACGAATTTTGGAAAATGGCAGGGTTTGCATCTTTATCTATGGTATTATGCGCGTACAACAAAAGGCAAGAGTGCAACTAAACGAGCTTTTTTGACTGCCAATTCTAATTTACGCTGATGCTTGGCGCAAATGCCAGTCTTTGCTTTACCCATAAATTTCCCACGCTCAGTCGTAAATTTGACAAGAAGCTGGACATCTTTATAGTCAGGGTTGGTCTTTCCTGTACAAAACATACAGTTGGTAGGAACTGGTTTTAAACGCTTCGTAAATCTATTGGATCGTTGCATAGAGTGTTATTATATCGTAAATGAATGGCAATTAAAATGGGATATCGTCAGGATTCACGTTTTCGGTAGGTGTAACGGGCATATTTTGTTTCGGTGGCTCTTCTTTTACTATCGTTTGCTTTGGAGTTTCACTCTGTTCTGCTGGCGTTTCTTGAGGTGCTTCATGTACTTCCCCCGCCTCACTGACTGGACGTTTGGAATCTAAAATTATCATATCTTCAATCACAATTTCCGTACTTTGTCGTTGTGATCCATCTTGAGCACTCCATGTGGATGTACGAAGTCTCCCTTCTACATAAATTTTACGACCTTTGACAAGAAGCTGACTGCAAAGCTCTGCTAACTTGTTCCACGCGACGACGCGGTGAAATTCTGTTTCTTCTTTTTTCTCACCACTGTCTGTCGTCCATGATCTGTTGGTCGCAAGTCCTATCGTACACACAGCGGCACCCGTAGGGGTATAGCGAAGTTCGGGATCCCTTGTAAGATTTCCTATTAATGTGACTTTATTTAAACTTCTGGCGGACATATTTATTCGTTATTCGTTAGTTCGTTACTTAGTTACTTAGTAAGACGATATGCTTTATTCCTTAACGGTTAAAAGAAAACGCAACACGACGTCTTGTAATTTCGCTCTTTTATCTATGTCAGTAACTTTGATATGGCCTGAAAGTTCGGCTACCAGATACGTTGCTTCTTTTTGCTTTTTGATAATGTATGCAAGCGGTCGTTTTCCCATCGAGGAAATACTATTTATCTTTACATCAGCACCTACCAATTTTTGCACGAAATCTATTTGCTTTTTTTCGGTCTCTAGCTCGACAGAGCTATTGATTAGAACCATGAATTCGTATAACGTGTTCATAAGCACTAATGATAACAAACAAAAGCATAAATCTCAACGGGTATTCTGACCTAGTAGCAGATCCAATATTCGTTTAAAGTAAAATGCCATGAATTAAGAAAAAATGAACCTATCGACTTCTTATCAATATTTTAGCCAATCGTAAATTAATTTTTTTTGTTGTATT
This sequence comes from uncultured Gammaproteobacteria bacterium, assembly GCA_964358845.1. Taxonomy (GTDB): domain Bacteria; phylum Patescibacteriota; class Microgenomatia; order UBA10105; family UBA927; genus UBA927. The sequence continues at coordinate 2,908 of CAYHQC010000059.1, forward strand.
ATAAAGTTTTGTTAGTCTTAGACACTCTGCAACTTGAGTAGCATCAACTTGATCAGGATTGCCGTGCATCTTGGCACGTAAAGCTAATAGTTGATAATGAATAGGGTCTAGATGTGTTTTCATAAAAAGGCGCATGTCAGCTGGTCGAGTAAAATCAAACTCCTGCGCATCTTTGTTCATATTACGCTCCTATTTTGAATTCTACCACATCTCCATCCTGCATCACATATTCTTTCCCCTCACTTCGGGCTTTTCCATGTTCACGCGCCTTTTTCCACCCGCCTACTCCGCCAGTTGGCGGATTCGGCGAGGCAAGCCCACCAAGAGGATTAACAAAGTCTTCAAACGACACCACATCAGCTTTTATAAACTTTTTCTCAAAATCTGTGTGGATGACGCCAGCTGCCTGTGGTGCGAGCTTGCCCTTTTCTATCGTCCACGCGCGAGACTCAAGCTCACCGGTCGTTAAAAACGATATAAGTCCCAACGTCTCATACGATTTCTTAATCAATAAATCTAAACCTGATGACGTGACGCCGAGCGACTTCAGGTAATCAGTCTGCTCTTCTTCTGACATAGCGACAAGTTCAGATTCGGTCTGCGCACAAATAAAGACTATCGGTGAAATGGTTGTTTCTGGAGGTGTACCAAGCTGCGACTCCGACACATTCCCTACATACACAAATGGCTTCATCGTAAGAAGCTGCAATGGCTTTATGACTTCTCGCTCATCGAGATCAGTGAGAACATTATACGCGTGCTTGCCGCCATCCATAGCGACTTTCAGTTTTTGCACCAAGTCATATCGTGCGCGATCTTCTTTTGTCGCATTCATTTTGGGCTCTGCTTGTTTATTAAGCGTCTGCAAATCCGCCAATACTAATTCTGTCTCTACTATTTCCCTATCTCGATTCGGATCTATCGCGCCTTCGGTGTGTATGATATTGGAGTCTGGGAAGAATCGTAACACATGACAAATGATATTCACTTCACGAATGTGCGCTAAAAATTTATTCCCTAGTCCCTCCCCCTCTGATGCACCTTTCACAAGTCCCGCAATGTCTACAAACTCAACTGTTGCTGGGCGAAGTGGCGGTAATTTTTCTAGTTTATCTTCAACTTTGGTAATCTCTGCTAATTTTGCCAATCGTTCGTCCGGCACAGGAACGACACCGACATTGGGTTCAATAGTTGCAAACGGATAATTAGCCGCAAACGCCACCTGTTTTTTTAGTAACGCATTAAACAGCGTGCTTTTTCCGGCGTTTGGTAATCCGACGATGCCGACTTTAAGATTCATAAGTCTATCTTTTTATTCTAACAATCTATTAATACTCGCCCAATCCCGATTGGTGAATCCATGGTCAGCTGCTTTTTTATATTTTTTAAGGACGTCATCAAGTAAAGAAACATCTAATCTTTTCGCAAATTTTTTTGCATACATAAGATCTTTTATAATCCAATCTATAGAAAACGTTATGGGGTTTGGGTCTTGAAAATATGTTCGCTCAGCCACAGCTGTAACCACGCCTCCAGGCTTTTCGACAAGAGCATTACTTACCTTTTTTATATTCATGTTATTAGCTTTGGCTATCTTCATAGCTTGGCCATATCCAATGATATGAACTGCCTGTAAAAAATTCAGAATCAGTTTATAACGCATTCCCTGACCCTGCGCGCCAAAGTAAACCGTTTTTTTCGCTATTACAGCTAACGTTGGCTCTAATGTTTTAAAGATTAATTTATTTCCTCCCACCAATAAAGTAAGCGTTCCTGTTTCCGCACCGATTCTTCCCCCTGTCATGGCCATATCAAAAAAATTAAATTTATTCTGATTGCATAGCTTAATAAGCTCATCTATCCAACCAATAGATACTGTCGCACATTCGATAAGTATTTTTTTGTGATTAGCGCCTGCAAGTATTCCTGATCTTCCTAACCAAACAAATCGAGAAGACTTGTCATTTGCTGTCACCTCAAAAACTATATCTGACTTACTCGCCACTTCTGCTGGGGATATACACCTGACAGCTCCCTTTGACACCAAATCATCAGCTCTAGAAGAAGTTCTATTCCAAACGTATAACGGATATCCCTTTTTAAGAAAATTGTTCGCAATTCCCATTCCCATAATACCAAGCCCTACAATTCCGATTTTTAAGTTCATAAATAATTTGACAAATTCATACAATTTGTTATGATACTAGTATCACGATGACTGGACTAGCCTAAGGTTTCGACCGACCGCGAATGCCAGTCTTTTTTTGTTCTAAAGAATCTCTCAGCACTTCGATACAAAGAATATAGTTATTTTGGTTAAATTTTCTCAACAAACTTGAATAATGCCTCGTTGGAGCAAGAATTTTAAGAAGTTTATCTTTATCAACCAAGTATTCAATTAAGCAATGAAAATCTCCATCTCCAGAAACTATGATCGCTTGATCATAATTTTTATACTCAATCATCGAATGGAGAACTAATTCCGCATCAACATTACCCTTTACTGTACCATCAGGTAATTCAAGAGTGGGTTTAAATATAACGATATACCCTGCTTCTTGTAAAAATTTGTATAAAGACTCATTGCCATTTACATGACCGATAAACAAATACGCCTTCGAAATATTATATTTGTCTCGTAAATACTGCCGAAATTTCCGCCAATCAAGATGCCAACCTTGAGAACGAACTCCTAAGTTTAAATTCTGACTATCAATAAATGCATAATTATCAATCTTTTTCTTCATGAGAAGAATTGTATCAGAAATCTTGAATTATTTGTTATAAGAAAGGGTGCAAAGCTCGTCCACCCTAAGGGTGATAAACGTCTGCGGTATGGTTTGATCCCGAACTTTTTCATCACTCTGAGAATCCGCTTTT
>CAYHQC010000060.1:0-5729 GCA_964358845.1 uncultured Gammaproteobacteria bacterium
GCGGGACTCGCGATGACAAGACGCTCTGGATGCCCGCCGGAGTTTACCCCTTACTTTTATGTGCGGCGAGGATGACAGGAAAAGAAGGCCTGGCCTTTTCTCACACGATCATTGAGGTTTTTGCAAGAGCATTAATAGAGCTGCCGGAGAAAGAATAGCGATCCCTTTGAGTTTTCCTTTGAGTGCTAAAACGTGATGTTTGTCCAGTGAGACGAGGTAATCAGCATGCGTTTCAATAGAGGTTGCAAAGAGATGAGCGTCACCTTCGTCCTGCACGAATTTTTTATAGAACGCTACATTTTTTTCGGAAGGTGCGGAGACAATAATGATAAAGTTTTTGTCGATACTTCGTCGCAACAACTCCGTATCCATGGGTATTTTATGAGCATGTCTGAGGAGTTCATCGAGAATAGTTTCGCTCACAATGCCAATGATACGTTTCTGTTGCAACAGGTCGAAAAGCGCGTGTGAGGCACCAGTCAACGAGTAATAGGCTGAGAAAATGACCGACGCATTAAAAACAACACGCGAAGTTACGATACCTGTTTTCACTTGATGATTTTTAGGCGACGTAGTTTTTTCCCCTCCTCCTGGTCAAGTGCAAGAAACTCTGCGAGTTCTTTATCAGTATATGTACGTACCGGATAGGGAAGCGTGCGGACGGGTTCGATGGTGATTTTTCCTCCATCTGCGCGTACACGGAGGAGTCCGCGCTCTACGATGCCGACGGAGTCCCGAATCTTTTTAGGGAGTGTGATAACACCTTTCGGTTGGGACATGATGATATCTTCGATAGGAATAGTTTGCATATGAGATTTCTTTTTTTCTGACTTTCTATAATTCTATATTTGTTATTTGGAAATGTCAAGCATATCTTGGTTCAGCGTTTGTCGTAGTTCAGAGGATCCCTCCACTTGGTTCGACGATGCTCACCATCCTGAGTTTGTCGAAGGATCGGTCGGGATGACACTAGATTTTACTCATGTCTTTTTCGATGAGTTTTCGGAGGTACACGGATTTAGGGAGTTTTTCGCTTTTGGCTTTTTGTTCGAGGTATGCGGCGATTTTGGGGGTAATAAAAAAGGTAAAGCGCGAGTCGCTGCTTCCTTTGACAAACGAGATAAATTCGCTGATAAGATCGCCGAGTGTTTCTCTGGTATACCGTTCACAGACGATTTTTTCATCTGCGTGATAGGCTAGAAGCGATGGGGGGTCGCCTTCACTATATAATACGAGGACGGGTTTGCCGCGATGAAGCGCCATGGATATCTCGTACCCGACGCTGATGCTGGGAAACGAGGCTTCGACCACGACGCAATCGCAGTCGTTGATCCAGTCTTCAAGCTGCTTGTGAAACTGGAGGCGTTCTTCGCGGGTCTGGAGCTTGATGCTTGACTCTGTTTCTCCGAGGATATGGTCGGCGATGATGGCGCATTGTTGTTTTTTGAGCGTTTCAACAATCTGCTGGTAATTTTGGATATATTGCTGTTTGGCAGCAAGCGAGGCGGTAAAGTAGACATTCATGCATACAATGTTACGGCTTTATCATCGTCATGGCAAGGCGCTTGGCTTCCTCTGTGAAGAATGACTTGAGCGTTTCGAGTGAAAGTTTTTTCTTCATGATCGGCATATCTGAGAGTTGATCGACAGCATTAAATAGCGAGGCGATATAGAGTGGCTCCATCTCCATGCCAAATTTATGTTCTTCTCCGATGCGTAGATCCCACATGGTAAATTGTTTGAGGAGAAAATAGAGGTCGACATAATCTTTTGATGCCGTACGCTGACTGATAGCGAGAAGTTTATTTACGGCGATATCTTCTATGCTATCGATTGCAAGGCCATCAAGCAATTTGACAGGTTCGAGGTGTTTGAAATCATAAAAGACAAAGTCAATTTTAAGAAGTTGTCGAGCTGAAAATGCAAGGTCATACCGGAGTCGCTCATGGATGGTGGTAAGCGTCGCTTTGGCTTTGAGATGTGTCGTAATTCGGGTCATACGTGCGATAACAGTTGCACTGTCAAAGGAAACGTTTGTAAAAAGATCGATATCTTCACTTTCCCGATGGTTGAGGTAGCAGGCTGCAAGAGCAGTGCCGCCTGTAAGGTAAAATTTATCCCTAAGATACGGGTCACTGCGAATTTCGTCTAGAAACATTTTTTGGATACGGGTGAAGTGGTGAGTTAGCGTTTGCCCCATATGAGAAATCGGAAAAGATTTTTCCGTAACGGATCGATATCGAGGTCATTCCAATATTTTTTTACGAGTTTTAAAGAAATTTTTCTCCGACCTGGACCCATATTGATCATGTTTTGAAGAATATAGCGTTTGCCCCAGGCTGTTTTTTTCAGATCTTTTTCCCGGTAGTCCCAGATGTGCATGCTCTGATTGTAGCTCCTCTTGACAGTAAGTTCAAACAACCGTAAAATAGCTTTTACCTTGATCCCACTTCGCCAAAGGCTACGCGGGACTCGGTGCAGGGTTTTATTTCAATTCATGAGAACTAGTCAACACGCAGTACAAAAAAGAACAGACTTGTTATTTTTGTGTTGATCTCGTGATTTGTATGAAATGAACCCCGCGAGAGGCGGGGTTTTTTGATGACTGCTTACCTGAGTTTTACGAAGTTAGCAGTCGATCAATCCACCAGCAATCGAAGCATGAGGCGTGTACGAATAGTACTGAAAAGCCGAATGCCTGAGATGCGGTGGATGATGGTAGGTTTAACAATTGAATAGGAAGTGTAGTCAAGGAGCTGGACCCGAATGTCCCGCTTGCGCGGGACCTGGTGAACGCTTCAGATAGGTAGACCAGTATGGGCCGTTAGCTTAGCTGGTAGAGCGCAGCATTTGCAATGCTGAGGTCGGGAGTTCGAATCTCCCACGGTCCACAGTGACTTTAAAATTTTGAAAAGACCGAATCACTAGAAGATTGCCGCGCCGTATGAACGGTCTCGCAATGACAGTGATGAAGAAGTATTGATTGGTGCGTATTGATTTTTTAACGAAAGTCAGTAGACATCAATGAAATACATTGCATAGTACTTTAACAGAACGATAGTATGACTCTCTCTATAGGGTGAAATTCCTTTTATAGAGAGATATTTTGAGTAGTTGCATCGTAAGGGGTAATCCACACTTCGCCCTTCGATACACTCAGGACTTCGCGTGGCACAGCCACAAAGAGAATTGGGTCGTTTGAGAAGAAGAAGTGTGTCCCGCAAAGCTTGAGCGAAAGCGAAATGCGGCGTGGGACTACATAGTGGTACTTCTTACATGAATTTAATTTTGCTGGAGTAATTTATTACTGTGTTCTTTCTCTTTAAAGAGAAAGAACCTTTGTTTTCCGCAACAAATAAAGCTGACAATGGATGCCTAGGGCGTTTTTGCCGAGGAAGGACGTATATGACGGCGATACTCGTCGGGGAAGAGTCATAATCTTTTGATCCGGCGGTTTCCGAATGGAGTAATCCCTCTTTCGTTAAGAAAGAGCGTCATGCGTAAAAATTTTCAGCAATGAAAATCATAGCGTATGATAGGGCACCACGAGAACTGAAACATCTAAGTACCGTGAGGAATAGAAATCAATTGAGATTCCGTTAGTAGCGGCGAGCGAAAACGGAACAGTCTAAACCCCGCCTTTGGGCGGGGGGTTGCAGGACTCCTGATATGAGATGTATGAAGCGATAAAAGAACATGTTGGAATATATGGCCAGAGAGAGTGAAAGCCTCGTATTTGAAATCGTTTCGTCCTCTAAGGAGATTTTCCTAAGTACCATGGGATTCAAGTCCTGTGGGAATCTGGGTCTACCACGATCCAAGACTAAATACAGAAACGCACCGATAGTGAACAAGTACCGTGAGGGAAAGGTGAAAAGCACCCCGGAAGGGGAATGAAATAGTACCTGAAATTGTCAGCTAACAAACAACGAGAGTCCCGCCGCAAGGTGTGGATAATCGCGTGCCTATTGAAGAATGAACCGACGAGTTGCTCTGTTTCGTGTTGTTTAATCCCGTTCATCGGGAGGAGGCACAGCGAAAGCGAGTCTGAATAGGGCGTACATACGCACGATCAGAGCAGACCCGAAACCAGGTGAGCTAACCATGAGCAGGGTGAGTTCAATCGAAAGATTGAAGGAGGCCCGAACTCTTCAGAGTTACAAATCTGTGAGACGACTTGTGGTTAGGGGTAATATGCCTATCGAACCTGGAGATAGCTGGTTCTCCCCGAAATATATTTAGGTATAGCGGTACATTATTCTTATGAAGGGGTAGAGCACTGAATGATACGTGTTTCGCAAGGAACTTGCATCAATCAAACTCCGAATACTTTCATAAGTACTGTGCCAGTCAGACATGCACGGCTAAGCGCGTGTGTCAAAAGGGAAACAACCCAGATTCACATCTAAGGTCTCTAAATGTATGCTAAGTGGTTAAGGAAGTCATGGTTTTAAGACACCCAGGAAGTTGGCTTAGAAGCAGCCATCTTTTAAAGAACGCGTAACAGCGCACTGGATGAAAATCGTGGCGCCGAAAATGATCGAGGCTCAAGTAGAGGACCGAAGATAGAGATACCCTTTTGCGATTTATCGCATGAGGATGTGGTAGGGGAGCGTTCTGATTGCAGTGAAGCTGCGCTGTAAGGCGAGGTGGAGCGGTCAGAAGTGAGAATGTCGGTATGAGTAGCGTTTGAAGGTGAGAATCCTTCATGCCGTATGCGCAAGGTTTCCGAAGCAACGTTCGTCGTCTTCGGGTAAGTCGGATCTAAGGCGAGTCCATCGCAAGGTGGGGTAGCTCGATGTAAAAACGGTTGATATTCCGTTACAAGAATGTGTCGATTAAGACCTCAAGGGGTGACAAAGGAGGATTGGTCTCATCCTACGCAAGTGGGATTAAGTACTAAGGTAGTAGTCGTAGGTAAATCCGCGATTATGATTAATACGAGGTACGAATAAGAGTCTGACCCGCAAGGGAAGGGCGATAGAGATAGTTTTGCTTTCAGGAAAAGCCTCGTGAGGGAGCACATTTTTTCCGTACCGCAAACCGACACTGGTGCGCTGGTAGAGTATACCAAGGCAAGCGGGCGACAGCAGTTAAAGGAACTCGGCAACAAAAACTAGGTGTAACTTATTGGAGATGCCTTACCCAGTCGTAAAAAACGGGGTCACAGTAAACGACACTATGCAACTGTTTAACTAAAACACAGGTCTCTGCGAAGCGGAAACGCAACGTATAGGGGCTGACACCTGCCCAGTGCCGGTAAGTTAAAAGTGGTTGGTGACTTTAAGCAATTGAAGTAGCTAGCTCCTTAAGCTCCGGTGAACGGCAGCAGTAACTATAACTGTTCTATGGTAGCGAAATTCCTTGTCGGGCAAGTTCCGACCCGCACGAAAGGTAGAACGACTTAGTGACTGTCTTGAACCATTACCCGGCGAAATTGAAATGGCTGTGAAGATGCGGCCTACTCACACTTGGACAAAAAGACCCCGTGGAGCTTTACTGTAACTTGGCACTGAGGACGTTATTTTGACTGTCGAGAATAGGAGGGAGACTTCGGTCGAACCATGGAATACCTCTCTTCGAAATGACGAAATCTTATCTGCATCGGCATAAAAATCCCGATGGGAGACACTGTCTGGTGGGCAGTTTAACTGGGGAGGTTGCCTCCAAAATCGTAACGGAGGCGTACAAAGGTTGGCTAATCCTGAATGGAAACCAGGACGTGTCGT
>CAYHQC010000061.1:0-5420 GCA_964358845.1 uncultured Gammaproteobacteria bacterium
CTTACCAAGCTTTATGGTGTTGGAATGAGGAGTTTTTAATTATGGACCAAGCTCGATATTTCCACATCGGGGGTGGAATAGCTTCGCACATCGGGATAACTAGACCAATCGTTGGCAATGAGTGGCTATTCCATATTGTCCAGATGGAAAATAAGTAGTCAACTTACTCTCGACCCTGCCTGCCGGCAGGCAGGCGGAGGAAAGTTGACTACTTAGGCCTCATCCGATAGTAACTTGAATGTATCGGTGCGGCACAAAGGGCCGAGCCCTTAGTATTTTAGCGAAGAAGTATGAGTTCAAAGAGGGTGAGGACAGCTATCGTTTGTACGGCAAACCATATATAAATTAATTGTTCAAAAAGTTGCAACGAATTCCACGCATTTTCAACATACGTGGACCAAAAAGTGACGTTTAACGCAATCACGCGTGTCGCAGGTTGTATCACTATTCTTCGTGCTAATCGAAAAACTCTGACCATAGAAAGAAAGTGTAGCGGAGAAAGAAACAGGTGTGGTATGCATCATGGTGATGCATATTGATATAGAAAGGTGATTTACGAATCTTTCAGAAGCTTGAGGTCTTCGTCTATGAGGCGGCGAAGGTAGACTGACTTGGGGATGTGCTGTTTTTTGCCTTGCGTATCGAGGTGTTTGGCTTGCTTACTGGTAAGATAAAAGGTAAATCGCGCATCTTCTGTACTGCGAATGTAATTGAGAAACTCAGCAATAATGGACTCCAGGGTTAAGAGAGTGTATTTTTCGCATATTATTTTTTGACTCTCGTGATACGCAAAAAGTGATGGTGGGTCGCCTGTGCTGTACAGGAGAAGAATTGGCTTGTTGCGGTCAAGCGCCATAGAGATTTCATATCCGACGCTGATACTGGGAAAACTTGTCTCGGCGATCATAAAGTCACAAGAGTTGATCCAATCTTCCAGTTGTTTGTGGAAATTCAATCGTTTTTCTTTGGTTTGAAGGTGTATGTCAGCTTCTTCTACGTTTAAGATGTGATCGGCAATGGGTTCGATACCCAGACTTTTTAGTATCAAAAGGATTGCGTGGTATTTGGTAAGGAGGGGCTTTTTCCCCACTACCGATGCGGTAAAGTATGCACGCATCCATCCATTGTACAGAATAGATTGTAGTTAAGGCAAGGAAAATTATTTGATAATTTTGAACGTTGTTATTTTGCCTTCAGTTAACGTGATAACCGTTGCTTTAAAAACCTTTATAAGATGTTCCATAAATACTTTGGTATCAATCTGTAATTTTGTTGCGTATTCAGCTGCTGCCCATACATCTAATCCAACTTCTCCGGATCGTCCAGCAGAGACTGCTGCATTGGTATTAAACGAAGTGTTACTTCTAAAATTAATATGCGCGCCCTCTATATTATGTCTATTAGCGTAGGTAAGGATGTTACCACCCAGTTGACGCACACGGGCTAATCTGTCTCGTGCAGGAATTGCTTCCGTGGCAAACACGGCTTTAGGACTTGTTTCTACAAGATATCCATAACCGCAGCCATGATCTCCGTGCGAATCATCTCTATGAGCAGAAATAGGAATGCCAGCTCTAGCTATATTGTTCCATGCGTCTTCTTCTGATTTCTTTTTAAGAAGTTTGTCGGCATCAACTACCCCCCCCGTAACCCCTGGAATTTTTGCAGGGAGGAGTTTTAAACCAATAAGATCTCTACAGAATCTATCTTCGATGCATACCAATTTAGAAGAAGTGGCAGGACGTATAAAAGTGAGGACTTCAGCTGTAGTCATAAAAAAATAAATCTCCGTATGGAGATAGGTAGTTTATACCATACTGATGGATTTATTTCAATGCATCGCCCTAAAGTACACCCGTATTGCCCATAGTGGGAAGTAAAATATTTAATAAGAAATTGATGATCGGACCGGTAATTTGTGAAAGTGGGGCGACAGACCCAAAAATGGGGAATACGAGAAAAATTAGAAATATCATCCCGTATGGCTCAAGTTCTGCCCATTGCCGTGCGAGTTCGGCAGGAAGGATTCCCTGGACAATTTTAAATCCATCCAAAGGATGAATCGGCACGAGGTTAAAGACTGCAAGTCCGACATTTAACATGATAATCGGAGGCAAAAGGAGAAATCCTAGGGTAAGAATAGTCGTCGCCACCGTGCCATCAACCAAAAGAAGCCGGCTTGCCAATAAAACACGCAAGAGAATCGCAGCGATCGTCGCCACAAGAATATTTGAAATAGGGCCGGCTATAGAGATCAGAGCTGTGTCCCTCTGCGGATTTTTGAGATTATAGACATCAAATTGTACGGGCTTGCCCCACCCAAAGCGGGCTATAAGAATCATGAGTGTGCCGAGAGGATCTAAGTGAGCCAGGGGATTAAGTGTTAATCTGCCTTGTACACGCGGTGTCGGATCTCCCAATCGGTCTGCCATGTATGCATGGGAGAATTCATGGACGGTGATGCCGACCACAAGCGCTATAAGCCAGCCGAAGAAGCTTAAGGGATTGTTGAATAACTCAGAGAACATATGGTATAGTATACCCTATGGCAAGAAAATGTGAACTATGTGCTAAAAAGTCATCAGCAGGGGGCTCTCATGTCCATCATAGAGGAGTAGCAGGCGGACAGTGGAAGAGACGTGCTCAACACACGAAACGTACGATTGGCGTAAACCTTCATTGGGTCACTATATCGATAAACGGTGCGATGGTGCGCGTGAAGTCCTGTGCGAAATGTATAAAACGCGCGAAGTTTAACCTTCAGACTTCACAGGTTGCGGCGGCGTAGCAGGATCCTGAAATCGTTTAAAAACATAGTTTAACGGCTTTCTCGCCGGATTTACGTCTTCTTTAATCAACAGTGATCCTCCCATTGGCATTAATGAATGATATTCGTTTTCTATATCTTTAAACTGATTGAGATCGTTAGGATCACCATATAATTTAATGATAGCTTCTTTGTCTATAACAACCATATAAATCCTTTCATATTAAATGTATTTGTTTGGGGTGAGTATATCCTACTGGATGTAGAAAATCAACCTATAGTATAGAGATTGGTTTATTTGGCTTGGCAGAGGAATACTTGACACCCTTTGGCGTCCTCGGAGAGTTTCCATTCACCGCTGCAATCTTTGATATTGGGTACTTTACCCCCAAAGGCAGTGAGAGGGTCAGCACAGGAGAGACCTGCTCTGCTTCGCAAGTCTAATGCAACTCCCTGCATACGGCTAACTATAAGCACGAGTAATATAAGAGCGATAGTTAAAAACATGATGAAGTTCCATGCGCTCAGATCCTTTGTAGTCAGAGATGACTGCGGTGTTTTGTATGAGCGGGTTTTCTTTTTGGCCATAACTAAAGATTAGTTCGATTTATTTGCTGTGTCAAGATACGACTTTTTAAATTGTTCCCATGAAACAGATTTTTTGCCTTCAAGCTGTACTTCGTCGATCACGAGTTTTTCATTCTCCAGATGGAGTTTTAGTATTTTTAATCTTCTATTTTCTGATTTGTCATTTGTAGATTTGTTTATTTGTAGATTAATTTTTGTCCATATCCCTGGCCAAGGAAGGAGTGCGCGAAATTTTCTCTCGATTCGATCGACATCTTTTCCATCGTTTATCGCGTGTTCCAATAGTTCCCATGGTTCTCGCCCGAGGTCGCGTGACAATCGTTTGGCTTGAGGTTCATCTTTTGATTGTTGAGAAGTCCCTTTTATGGCGCCGCGTATATGGTCGGGGAGAAGACGTACGAGAAGTTCGGCCCCGAGTACAAATAGTTTCGTTCGTAATGGATCTGACGTGTCGTTGGCAGAAATAGGGATCTTTTTTTGGGCTATTATTTTTCCTTCATCAAATTTTTCTGAAAGCGTTACAATGGAGACGCCTATTTGATGATCGCCCGTTAATATGGCCCATGGCACTGGGTCTCCTCCGCGCCACCGAGGCAATAGAGAGGGGTGCACGTTAATCCCGCCATGTGGCGCTTTTTGGATTGTTTCCCATGGGATCTTTTGGCCGTAGGAAGCAGAAATCAAAAGATCCGGCCGTATGGATTGCAGAGTGTCGATAACTTGTTGTTCATCTTTGTAAAGCCAGGGCTTTAAAGGATTGCTTTCAAATGAAAGTACTGGAATGTTTCGTGCTTTTCCCCATATTTCTACCGGCGTTGGTGTGATAATTTTATCTCTTCCAACAGGTCGAGCGGGTTGGGTAACGATAGCTCTCACATCTGGTAGAGATAATTTTTCTAATATAATAAGAGAATCAGTGGTTGAACCAAAAAAAAGAATATTCATTATTTTAGCGTCACTTCCTCAAATACCTCTTTTCCATCTTTATCGGTGATTATTTCAAAAAGTTTCTCTTTTTGTTCGAGCACCCGTTGGACAAAGAGAATGCCATTTACATGATCTGTCTCGTGCTGGATTATGGTTGAGAGAAATCCGGTAAACACATCCTCATGTGCTATGCCTTTTTCATCAAAGAAGGCAAGGGTGATACTTGATGCCCGATGGACTTTCCCCCAGAGGTTTGGGACGGAGAGACACCCTTCCATTTTGCTTTCTCTCTCAGGCACACCGTCAGTGAGGTTATTGGATTTATTTATAATTGTTGGATTTATAAATACTCGTATTTCGGTTTTTTCGTTTGGCCGTGTGATAAATATGCGAAGCGGAAGACCAATTTGCGGAGCCGCGAGCCCGACCCCTTTGGGATTTTTCGTTGCGATAAGCGTTTTTTTCATGTCCGCAATAATTTTTAATAATTTCTTGTCAAAGGCTTTTACCTCTTTGGCTCTCGTAGAAAGAACAGCGCTTGGGATGTGAACAATCGGGTTCATAGTGTTATTTTAATCGTTCTTGGAAGTCTGCGTCAGTTGGGTCGACCGTGCTAAGGTACTCAGTCAGTATGGCCGCTGACTCAGCGGATTTTTTGGCTTCAAGATAAAAAACGTGGAGCGCGTAGTAGACGTCGCGATAGTTTTTTTTGAGCTTTTTGGCCACGAGAAGATTGGGTATCGCCTCAGAAGATTCGCCTTGTCTTCCCAGTAATATTGCCAAATTATAATAAATTTTGGGATCGTTGGGTGAGAGGGTGATGGCGCTGCGAAGCGAGTTCACTGCGTCATTGTTATATTCGGGGTTGAGAACCGACAAGGTGTAAAGAACTTTGGTACGTGTTTTATAAAAGTTTACATTTTTAGGCGACGTACTGAGCGCTTTGTCACTTTCCCGAATTGCGAGGGTAGATAATCGTGCGGCGTCTGTAGCATTTTTATTTTCAAATGCTTCAGCGGATAGTCCTGCGTACGTTTGTGCGAGTTCGTCATGATAGGAAGGCTCATAGGGTGAAGCTTTTACAGAAGACGCAAGAAATGGGAGAGCTTTTGCATAGAGACCTGATCGGTTATAGCGA
>CAYHQC010000062.1:0-5403 GCA_964358845.1 uncultured Gammaproteobacteria bacterium
TTCATATCCCTCTAGTGTGCCTGATTATGGGAAATTACGCAACAAGTCTATTATTCTTATTACTCTTGTTTATTTGCCGTATAAACGGAGAACGTTTTTGGAGATTTCATGGTTTCGAGCCTTTTTGCAAAGCGCGTTGTTTGTAGTTGGGTCAGCATTGTTAGTATTACCAAATACAGATGTTATTGTTTTTGTTTATTCACCAGTGACTGTTGGTTTATTTTTGTTGATTACAGCAGCTTGGCTTGGAATTCCTTGGTATGTCAGGAGCTTTGGAAAGAAACCTGTGGAATATATAAAGGAATATCCATTTCGATTCGTCGTGCGATTTGAGTACAGGGTTATGCTCATGAAGTATTTTGAGATACTTTTTCAACAGGCGCAACTGCTTTATGTTTTTTTCGTGTTACTTAGTTTTATATCTTATGGTTTCTATAAATTATTATTGTTTTTTTGTTTTATAGTTTTTACACATTTTATTCATATTTGTTTAATGCCGGACAGAAAAGCCGCAATATTTTGGCTAAAAGCAAGTGTTCCTATGGGTGTATTATTTGGTCCGCTACTTTTGTCTGGACACGTATTAATAACTACAAGTATTCATATATTGGCGTATCTATTTTTTGTGTCGTATTGGTTTCCAAATGCAAAAAAGTGGCAGCTGTTATAATAATGGTATGAACTGTTCTCTCGAGGAAATAGTGACCAAAGATGGTCTTTTGCTTCAAGGAATGTTTTCAGAGTCAAAAATAAAAAAGCGCCGAGCAGTATTGTGGATGCACGGATTAAGCTCTGCATTTTATCATGAAGTAAAACTTACCAAGCTTCTTGTTGAAGCTTTAGAAAATAAAGGCTGGGGATTTGCTCATTTTAACAGTCGGGGTCATGATTTACTTTCGGGTATACGAAAAAAGGACAGTACCTCGCCATATGGTTATTCATATTATCAAGCTGGTGCTGGGGCAGAAATATTTAAAGAGTGCATTTTGGATATAGACGCGGGAATAGATTTTTTAATTGCCAAAGGGTATGACGAAATAGTTCTTATTGGTCATAGTACAGGTGCTAATAAGGCGTGTTATTATGCGGCTGCAGAAAACAACTCTCATGTAATTAGTGTTATTTTATCAGGTCCTATCAGCGATCGGCTTAGTGCGCCAGACGCCAGAAAACATCTTCCGTTTATGAAAAAATTGATATGTGAGGGAAAAGGAGACAATCTTTTGTTTGGATATCATTTTTTCCCTCTTACCCCGAAGCGGTTTATCAGCTTATTTGATCCACGATCATCTGAAGATGTATTTGATTATGGAGAAGAAGAACCAAAACTTGTGATGTTTTCAAAAATTAAGATTCCACTATTGGTGCTTCTTTCACAAAATGATGAAGTTGCTGACAGGCATATCAAGGAAATTCAACAAGCATTTGATAGTCATACGACATCACCTGTATATAAAAGCGTTATCATTCCCGACGCGCTTCATCGTTATAATGGACACGAACCTGAAGTTGTCTCGGTAATTATAGATTGGATTACTGCTTTATGAAATTTGATACTGAATTCGTTAAAGTTGTAAATCAGAAAGGATTACGACTTTCAGCAGAACTATATAAGCCTCAGATACGCGGAAAACTTCCGCTTGTCATCCTTCTTCATGGATTTACGGGATATAAAGAAGATGTTGGATTAGTTGATATTGCCAAACGTCTTGCAGAGAAAGGGATTGCATCGTTGCGATTTACCCAGTCGGGATTTGGGGATAGTGATGGAACGCTTGCGTCAGATTACCGTTTTAGTAATTATAGAGATGATGCGGAAGCAATTTTTCGCTATATATTCGAATTATCGTACGTTGATATAACTCGGATTGGTGTGTATGGCCATAGTATAGGTGGAAAATTAGCTGTATTATTTTGCGCTGACCATATTGATATACGTTCGTTATGTCTAGTTTCTGTACCTGTGTCATTTGTTGGAACAATGTATGGATTATTGCAAAAAGAATGGGAGAAAACCGGATATTTTGAAAAAATCAGCGGTAGAGATGGAAAAATAGTAAAAGTACCTTACACGTACTTTACAGATGCTGAGTCATCAAAACACGACGTGCTTCAAGCGGCACATCGTATAAAACATGCACAAGCGCTTGTTATAGCAGGAAAGGCGGATAGAGAAGTGCCATGGCAGGAAACAAAAAAATTATATGAAGCACTCCAATGTCAGAAACATTTATTAGTAGTTGATGCTTTAGTACATAAGTATAAGTCAGATTTATCACTTATGAAACAGATTCATTCGTCTGTTATTAATTTTTTTGTAAAGTATTTATGACACACCGGCGCGCAGGACTTTCTGATATACCAAAGTTGATAGATATCCAAAAAAAGGATGGATTTCCACATCAGTATTATTTAACGAAAAAACGCTTAGAGAGACTGTTTGATAGAGGTGAACAGTTTTTTGTTGTTGAACAGAGCGACAACGTCATTGGTTTTGGATCAGTTGATTGCGAAATCAGAGCACAAGTGCATTTTATCTGCGTTGATAAAACTTATTCGCGGCAAGGAGTAGGAAGAAAACTTGTGAAGCGTTGTCTGGATAAAGCAAAACAGAAAGGGTGTAGAAGGGCATGTTCATACGTTGAAGCGAATTCGTCTAAGGAGCCATTTTTGGTAAAAATGGGATTTCATCAGGTAGGATTTTATAAGGATCGATACGGGAATGGTATAGATGCCACCATTTGGGAAGTTTCACTTGTGTGAATATCCTACTATAGGACAATCAGCGTTGCAGGGTTTTAGTACGTGTGCTATGATTGAGGCCACTTTATGAAACGAAAAGGCTTCTTTATACTTCTTATCGTTGGCGTACTTTTGCTTATTTTTGGTGTGATGAAGTTTATTTCTTCACGAACGCCCAAAGAAGGACAATTGCGAGTGGAAAGTGCGCCAACTGTCAGTATCTTTTTGGATAACAAACATATGGGCAGAACTCCATTTAAAGAAAAGGTTACGGCTGGTGAATACACACTTCGTTTGGTTCCTGAAACAACGACGGGCGAGACCTCTGCCTGGCAAGGAAAGATAATTATAAACCCTAATCTTTTGACCTACGTCAACGCAGTACTTTCTGACAGTGAACTTTCTTCCGCAATCGATATATTATGGCTTGAAAAAAGTGTCGCTAAAAAGCCGGAGCTTTCCGTTCTTACAAGTCCTGATGGAGCTACAGTTTTAATTAACGATTCTTCAAAGGGTATTACCCCCATGACTATTTCTGATTTAGAGTCCGGAGAAGAGACGCTCACTATCGCCTCTCCTGGGTTTTTGACACGCACGATGAAAGTCCGTCTTACTCCCGGATTTAAACTCATTGCGTCGTTGAAACTCGCTCTTTCAGGTGCCGCACCTGTAGAAGAGCCAACTGCAGAAGCTACATCTTTATCTGGTACACCAGCGCCGACACTGAAAGTCACTCCGACGAAAGCTGCATCGTCATCTGCTACTGCAGATCCCAAAAAGCCATATGTAATTATTAAAGATACGCCAACAGGGTTTTTACGTGTCCGTGTTGATGCTACAACGAGTGCTACAGAAGCTGCGCGAGTAAATCCCGGAGAGAAGTATCACGTGGTGAGCGAAAAGTCTGGATGGTATGAAATCTCTTATGAGCCTACTAAAGACGGATGGATATCCGGTCAGTACGCAGAGAAAGTGGAATAACACTAACCGCTTTTGTTCGTAATAAATTTTTTTTGCTCCGCTGCTCGCTAGTCTCTCTTATTAATCTTCTTATATTATTAAGCTCGGGAAGCGAGCTGCAAAAATTTTATTCCTCACCGCGGCTTATTCATTTGATTATTTGTAGATTTGTGGCATTTGTAGATTTGTGTTTATCCTCCAATACCATAAATGACCACCATCGTGGTACCGGCCCATAAAATAACTGTTGAGAGCAATGGGAAATCAGTGGTCAAAACTTGCTCAGGCGACTCGCCTTTTCCATGATAAATAAGCTGCATATAGCGCATGATTCCATATAAAACAAACGGAATTGTTACCATCATCCACTTGCGCTCAGGAAAGTCGATGATGAAGTCATTGTAATTTTTAAAGAATAACCCTTCATTTATGGGTCGTGCCAAAAAGGTGTAATACGTATAGGATATAAATGTCGACGTCGCAAACATAGACGTATATGCATCAAGTAACTTTTCAGAATAGTGTGAAAGACTGGCCCTGGTGTCTTTAGGCAGAACTCCTTGATAGCTTTGGATGAGCGTTAATTCGGCTCTGCGTTTCCCAATTGCCAAAAAGAGTGCAAGAGAGAGGGCTGCAAGCGCTAACCAAATGGATATATGAGAACCTGTTGCCGCCTCCCCGGCATACACGCGAAGTACGTAGCCTATTGTTATAGCAATGATGTCTATGACGGATATTTTTTTAAATAATACTGAATAGGTGTATTGAAGAGTGATAAATAAAATGGAAAATATAAAAAATGATTGACCGATATATTTACTTAAGAGAAGTCCCATTGAAAGCAATATAAATGAGGTGAAAAGTGCTACGTTGACCGGTAATTTTCCACTTGCTATCGGTCTGAATTTTTTAAATGGGTGTTTACGGTCGGCCTCAACATCCAGGACATCATTGAAAATATAGTTTGATGATGACAAAAGACAAAATGCGATAAATCCTAAGGATGATATAAAGAACGGTTCAGGACGAAATAGTTGTCCGGTAAAAAAAACGGTTGTAAAAAGGGCTACGTTTTTCAACCATTGTCGCGGCCTTGCCGCTTTGAGAATTGCGTAAAGTAGCTTACCCATACAAGAAACATGGCAAGCGTTACCGCAACGATTATGAATGTAAAAACTTTTAATTTACTCGTCACGATAAGCGAGACCAGCCCTAGTATAGCCGACACGCACCAGTAAAACAAGGCGATCCTTCGTTTGCCCCACCCAAGATCAAGGAGTTTGTGATGCAAGTGTCCGCGATCAGCGCGCACAGGTGATTTTTTGGTACTGATACGCCGAATAAGCGTAAATAAAGCATCCATCATCGGGATGCCAAGAACAAGAATAGCAGTACCGACCTTGGCGTATGAGAGGATTCCTAAAAGTGCGAGGAAAAATCCTGCGAGCGTTTTTCCTCCATATCCCGGCATTATTTTTTGGGGATAAAAGTTCCATGGAAGAAATCCTAAGAATGCACCGCTTACTATAAATGCGAGTAAAGTAATCCAGAGTTGTGTGGGGTCAGAAATGCTGTAGCGTAATGATAACAGTCCTAAAACAAATGCTGATATGGAAACATATCCCGGCATTTGACCGTCGACCCCTGCTGACCACCCGACGATATTCATGGTCCAAACAATCCAGAGAATCGCAAGAATTT
>CAYHQC010000063.1:0-5354 GCA_964358845.1 uncultured Gammaproteobacteria bacterium
TCGACTGCGTCCCTTCGTAGCCCGAAGGGCGAAGTGGGATTCCCTTCATCCGCTCCCAATCTACAAAATTGCTCGGACTTATTTTATCAGAAATACATAATTGCTGCTGTTGCGAGAAAAAGGGGTAAAGGGGAAAATGAATCGCAACAGCATTCCTTGCGCTCCAGCCGCTTCGTGGCTGTCGCGAATTATTTGTTCGGTTCATGCTCGCCCCGCTGCGCGGGACTCGTCGGGCGCGTTTATTTCACAAATTGGATTGTTCTGACAACGTTATATATAATATCAACCATGCAAGTAAATACAATCGACACAACAAATATTGCACTCTTCCGCTCACTCTTTCGCGGTCGTGAGGATATTTATGCGCGATATTGGCAATCTGCTACCAAAGAGAAATCTGGATATTCACCAGTATATCGACTCAATAAACAATCCGAACCATTAACTGATCAGGTTATTTTGTCTCACCTCGCAGGCGAGCAAACAATCGGAATTTATCCGCTTCTTCAAGATAACACCACATATTTTCTTGTTATTGATTTTGACGGATCAAATTGGTTTACAGAATCGACAAAACTTATACTGATTTGCTCAATTCATCAACTTCCCTGTTATCTCGAACGTTCTCGCTCAGGAAATGGTGCACATGTATGGTTTTTCTTTGAAAGAAATATCCCAGGATGGCAAGCACGACAACTGGGGAAATATATACTGTCGGAAGCAAAAATTTATACCAGAAAAACGTATGATCGCATGTTTCCAAGCCAAGATGAACACACTGGAAAAGGATTTGGAAACCTCATTGCTCTCCCACTTCAAGGTATATCGATCAAACAAAACAATACGGTATTTATTGATCCCACCGGTGAACCATATCCCAATCAATGGAATTTGCTACAAACATTCCGAAAAATAACCCTTGATCGAATCAATATCGGTTTGCATAATACGCAGACACAAAAGCCTGTTATTCGTAAAAAACCGAAACAAATAATTAATCAAATAAATGAACCAGATGATTCCGTTACTACAACCCAATCACAAGAAGTAAAAATAATTCTTACCAATCAAATATTCATACCGGAGTTGTATTTACCGGATATACTCTATAAATTCCTCAAATCCAAACTCAATTTTCCTAATCCACAATTTTATCAACTGGAACGACACGGTCACTCAACGTGGAATACACCGCGCTTTTTGATCAATATCGAAAAAGTAGAGAATGGAATTTGGGTACCAATAGGATTTTTATCCGAAATCGAATCATTTACTAAAGAACATAATCTTATCCTCCTGATTGATAACCAACAAACAATAAATAAACCGATTAGTTTTTCAACAAAAATAGTGCTTCGACCGGAACAACAACGCATTGCGAAACAATTACTCAAACAAAATCGTGTTATTTTAGAAGCGCATCCAGCGTTTGGCAAAACGATGGTCGCTCTTTATTGCATGAAACGTCGAAAACAAAAAACATTGATAATCGTTCACACCATGGCGCTTCTTGCGCAATGGAAAAAACGAATTGAAGAATGGTTTATCCTCAATAAAAGTGATCTAGGAGTTATTGGTGATAACAAATGGCAGATTGGAAAGAAAATTACGATTGCGTCCTATCAAACGCTTGCACGTCGCGGAGTTGGCGAATTGAAAAATATATTCGGTCATGTAATTATCGACGAATGTCACCATGTTCCAGCGCATACATTTACAAACGTTAGTAAGCAACTTTCTGCAACATACGTCCTCGGACTTACGGCAACGGCATATCGTAAAGATCAACTGGAACGACTTATGACCTTTTATATCGGTCCTTCAATCAAAACTGAAAGCGAAACTGCATTGTCAACACGTCAAAGTGAACCGACAGTCGAAACAAAACTCATCACAAAGAAAACATCGTTTCACCTCACAAGCAAACAACCGCAGGAATTTAGTGATATTGCAAGCCTACTCATAACAGATGAAGAAAGAAATATGCAAATCACCACGGATATTGCGGAAGCACTTCGAGCGGGAATGAAATGTCTGGTTCTCAGCGAACGCGTGGACCATTGTCAAACACTTCTGACATTCATTAGAAAAGAAGCAAAAGGAATCCATGGAGCAATAGCGGAAGGCAATATGACAAAAAATAAACGAGAGAAACTCGCCAAGCGCATCCGGCAAGAACAATTCCAACTGTTGATTGCGACCGGCAAACTTATTGGAGAAGGATTTGATTGGCCGGAACTTACCCACCTATTTCTTGCATTCCCATTTTCCTGGAAGGGTAAACTCATCCAATACGTCGGACGAGTCCAACGCTCATCAGAAGGAAAAGAAATCGCGTATGTGTATGACTACGTGGATTTTGATGTATCCATGCTAAAAATCATGTATTTCAAACGGCTGCGGACATATCGGGCGTTGGGATTATCAAAGGAAAAACCGCACATAGCAAACAAAACCAGGATATCTGACGATCAAATTCCATTATTCACATAATGTCGCTGTGCCGCGAGCATGAATTTTATTTGTACAAACGTTATCGATTCTGGTAATTGATCTTTGAGTATTTTAAGTCGAGTGTTAGGGTGTAATGCAACAACGCGTTGTATGACGCTTTGTCGTTCTTTATCTACAAAATCCCCAATATCGAATATTTTCCCGTGGTACACTAAATTCACCAGGTGATCCTCAACGATTTGTTCTGTTATATGGCGTATCTTAGCAATTGAAGCCACGGATCTTTTTCGCTGCCAAAACTGCAAAGTAGCCATATGCGTCGTGGTGAGTTTAGAAGCAAATAATGGCGCGGAGGCAACGTGAAGAATACTATTGGGAATATAAAATTCTGGTTTTTCCTTCAAAAATGCCCTACCCACATTCGTTAATGTGAAATTTTTATGACGTGCCGAACGAACAATCAATCCCTTCTCAACGAGATACGTAATAACCGCAATGACTTGTCGCACTGACATATCGGTAACAATGCCGACAATGCCGAACGACAATGCCGAACGGACAATGCCGAACGGGGTCTTGACGATTCTGAATAATCATGATATGGTTGGGATGCTTGAAAACGTCCGTATGGTCGCTTCTCGATTGCATCGGGATAGAGCCAGCCAGCCTCTTCACAATGCTGGATTGCCAGGTCAAGACAACCTGGTTTTTTTATGCTTCGGCGACCATACTCGCTTTTTCAAACCGAGGGAAAAGCTCTTTAGTATATGCTTCTCCCTCTTGGGTATCCCGTAAAAATCCTGCCATTGCGTCCGATAACCGCAAAAAAATATTCTGCTCGTCTTTCATACCGCGTATCTTTCGGTAATGAATATTGAGTTTCTTCAATTCATCCCGCACGACGTCCCGTTCTTTATTGTTCAGTCCATCAATAATAACCGTGACAATATACTGATCCTGGTGGCCAGCTAGAACGGCTTTGGCAATGGTGAGTGAGGTTAATTTAGAATACTCTTTGGAAGATTGATACGTCGCGTAGTATATGGCTTTTTTCAACTCTTTAATTGATAGAAGTGCTTCAAAATATTTTTTCTTAATACCTTTGTGCGTCTTTCTCCACTTTAACTGCTTTTTTCCGGTACTTTTTTCAATAACTGCAAGTGTTTTTTCCAATGAGGCAATCTGTGCAATTTCTTTGATGACGACCGCAACTAAAAATAACTCGCCTTTGGTGTCCTGTCCGGTTTCATCGACAAAACAATACAATTTTGTAATCATTATCCGTATTCTACATCAAAATATAAATTCATTCAGGAAAACAATGTCGAGTTATGGACGAGGTTCTCGAGGTGGTAATATTGAGGCAATCTTATCCCACTTTCGCTTTATTTCCGTTACATTCGGATGATCTGGAAAAAAACGAAGATACGTGGAATAATTTTGTTGGGTTATGTTTAATTGATGTTTTGGATCTAACTTTGCAATACGATATGCCAACTTGCTGTCACCTGCTACCTGTACTTGCATATCAAGTAATGTTTGTGTTGTTTTTGGATCAAGGAGAAAGCCACCGAATAATACCTGAGCGACCCCTTCTTTACCCTTGCCCATAAGTGAATCAAACCCTGATTCTTCTATAAATACCGTGTATCCTTTCCGATGAATCTCACGAACTGCATCAACCATTTGTGGCTCGATTTCTTCGATATATGCGTCCAACTGCTCTTCCTCCGATGTTTTCAGCGGATTTGTCTGTTTCCGTTCCGTGATGCGTTTTGCCATTTCTTCATAAACGGCGCTATACAATGCATCAAATGAATCGTAATTTTGACTCTGCTCTAATGAAGATACACTCATATCTTTCTCGCTTCCTAATAATGGCATTATATCATATTTACCGTTATATCGGGCAAAAAACTCATGAAGAAGATAAGAGGAACGCTTAGCTATAAACTATTTTTTAATGTTTTCTGAACAAACTCAACAAATTTCTCTGTGGGGGGAACAGTTTTTTCCCGTCATCAAGTTCTCGCAATGACACCATTCCTTTTTCGATAAGTAAGCCCATCCCCTCAGCGGGCCATCCCTCATGAGTAGTAAAACCAATTGGTTCATCACCTTTTAAGGTAACCATTGGCACCCATCTGCCAAATTCTTTCGCTTTATGTAGAAACGAACGAACCAAATGTTCTGCTTCGCTATTTTGTAACTCACTTCCACCAAACATTCCGCCGGTTAAGGCATTTCCCACAAATTCAGCGGTAGCCGGATGCACCTTATCTAATAGGTCTAATGCATCGAGTTTGATTGCTCCAGATAATGCATTAGCTAGCTTCCGTGCCCTCACCGAAGCATTTTTTACTTCATTTTTCACTCGCAATTCTTCTGCTCTTTTATGTACCACGCCTTTTAATTGAACAGCAGTATTTGTGACCGCATCTATCCATGTACGTGCTTTTCGTGCGCTTGCTCCGACTGGTCTAAATATTTTTCTGTCTTTCCCAAATGCTTTCACGGAAAAATTTTCAACGGCTGATGCCCACTTAGGATTTGCGATAAGAAGTGTTTCACCAACTGCGGCGGTCGTGACTAATGCTAACGCTCCATAGTTAGTTGCAACTTTAATGCGTGCTGATTTGGCAGCGTCTTCCTTAAGCTTAGCCATTGCAGCTTGCCGTTCTTCTTCGGTAAGGGCGCTATTAACATCAGTGATTTCTTGAATTTCTTTTTGCGTGTTTTTCTCGATATGCTAATTCCGCGCCTTTGATGGTAAATGCTTTGCGAATTTTTTCTTTAAGTTTACCCCCGATAGCTTTTCTTGAGGGTGTCCAATCAACAACCCCGCGGCAGAGCCATCGGGGTATCTAAGCCATAGCTTCTGCTAGTCTCTCTTTACAACA
>CAYHQC010000064.1:0-5345 GCA_964358845.1 uncultured Gammaproteobacteria bacterium
GATTGCCGGCCATAGAAAACGTGCATCCTCATTACGGCCATTCTACCTATCTTGATAAATCTTCTAAATAATAGGTATGATGGATATACGTGTTGCACATATGAAATTTTTTCGCCTTTTATATCACTTTATTGTTCCTCGCGAAAGCAATAATCATAGAGCAAAAGCCCTTCATCATGACGCTCTTTTCGCGTACGCACTCCTTTTTATGGTGTTTAATTTAGGTCTTCGAGTTGTACACGACACAGTTCCTGATGTCTTAGGGTATGCTACCGATATACGAGTAGAACAGCTTTTAGAAGATACGAACGCCAAAAGAAAAGAAGCGGGACTGTCTCAGCTTGTTTTAAGCAGTAGTCTTTCTCAAGCAGCTCTCGATAAAGCAGATGATATGTTTGCAAATAATTATTGGGCACACAATAGCCCTGCTGGGAAAACTCCGTGGGATTTTATCGTACGATCAGGGTATTCCTACACTATAGCAGGAGAAAATTTAGCGAAAAATTTTCAAACGAGCTCTGGAGTAACTGAAGCTTGGATGAATTCTCAAACACATAAAGATAACATTATAAAACCCGGATATCGTGAAGTAGGATTTGCAGTGGTAAACGGAACACTTTTGGGCGAGGAAACAACTCTGGTTGTGCAAATGTTTGGTACATCAAGCGGTCAAGTCACGGCTATCCGACACGTTGAGGCTGCTGAGAACGTCGTCAAACCAGTTGATGTGATACCAGCCGAGTCTTCTTTGGGCGTGAGCGCTGGAACGTCAGATTCTTTACCAGTGCTTTCCTCTGTGCGCCAAACACCGCTTATAAACATTAAAATACTTTCTCGAGAAGTGGCTTTTATATTCATAGGACTTCTTATGGGTATTATGGCGATTGACGCCTATGTAATTTCGCGGCGCGGCGTCGTGCGTTTAGTCGGTCATAATGTCGCACATATTGTATTTTTAGCGAGTATGTTGGCCGGAAGTATGTTCATGTTGAGAGGAGCGTTAGGATGAAGAAAGAATTCATGATTCATGGGAGTATCCTTTGTCTTATTTTAGGGAGCGGTGTATACATGTTTTATCTGATGCGCGGAAATATACAGACTCAAATGATAGTAGGTATTTCCACCACACTCGCCTATATTTGTTGGGGTATTATTCATCATATGATGGTTGGAAACCTTCATAAAAAGATTGTGATAGAATATGTGCTCATTGGCGTAATCGCACTCGTACTTATGTTGACGTTGTCTTTATAACGAAAGGATTATACTATGAAAGGTGTTATTTTAGCAGGTGGATTGGCTACAAGACTCCGACCTCTTACTTGGGTTACCAATAAACACTTACTTCCCGTGTATAACAAACCAATGATTTATTATCCTTTGGAAATGATGCAAAAAGTTGGAATGAAAGAAGTGCTTCTTATTACAAGTGGCGAGCACGTAGGAGATTTTGCAAACCTGCTTAAATCCGGCGATGATTTTAATTTGCGTCTTTACTATGCAATCCAAAAAAATCCGACCGGTGGGATAGCTGATGCCCTGGCTTTGGCCGAGGAGTTTGCGCATAACCAACCTATTCTGGTGATTTTAGGTGACAACATTTTTAATTTTGATTTGGCTTCGGCTGTAACGCGGTTTGAGGGACGACTTTCAAGGGATCAAAAAGGAGCGATGTTGTTTGGTGTAAAGCGACAAGACATGGATGCCCGTCAATATGGTGTTATTGAAGTGGGCCACGAAGGCAATGTTCTCTCGGTAGAGGAGAAACCAGAAAAACCGAAATCTGACATTGCTCAAACTGGTGTGTATATGTACGACAATCGAGTATTTGATTATATAAAGACCTTAACACCTTCCGACCGCGGACAATTGGAAGTTACTGATCTTAATAATAAATATCTTTCTCAAAATTCATTGGGGTGTGAAATTATCGATTGGTGGGTAGATGCCGGCACATCGCACGATGAACTGCTTGCCGCGAATGTTCAGGTGGCTTCGCGCGTCAAGGAGGGGAAGTTTTCTTAACATGAAACTTTTAGTGACAGGAGGCGCTGGATTTATTGGGGCTAATTTTATTCACTATTGGCTTGCCGAACATCCGACCGATTCCATCGTTAATCTCGATGCACTCACCTATGCGGGTAATTTAGAAAACTTATCAGACATTGCACATAATCCTTCTTATCAGTTTATCCAAGGGAATATTTGTAATCCGGTGGATGTGAAAAAAGCGATGAAGGGTATTGATACCGTCGTTCATTTTGCAGCGGAGAGTCATGTAGACCGTTCGATACAAAATGCGGCTCCATTTGTTACGACCAATGTTTTGGGCACATACACGTTACTGGAAGCGGCGCTCGCAGCAAAAATCACTCGTTTTCATCATATTTCGACAGATGAAGTGTTTGGATCGCTTAAATTATCGGATTCGAGTACTTTTGATGAACGAACACCATATGATCCCAGAAGCCCATATTCAGCTAGTAAGGCCTCCTCAGATCATCTTGTGCGTGCGTACTATCATACCTATGGCTTGCCGATTACCATTACGAATTGTTCCAACAATTATGGCCCATATCAGTTTCCGGAAAAGCTTATTCCTTTGGCAATTACCAATAGTATTGAAGGCAAGTCAGTCCCTGTGTATGGAGATGGGAAAAACGTACGGGATTGGTTATATGTAGAGGATCATTGTAGGGCAATTGATGTAGTACTTTTGAAAGGAACCGTCGGAGAAACATACTGTGTCGGTGGAATGACTACAGACATGGATAATCTTACAATCGTCTCAAAGATACTCTCTTTTCTTGGGAAACCTACCACAAGTATCGAGTTTGTCAAAGATCGATTAGGACATGATCGCAAATATGCCGTCAATTGGGGGAAAATACAAAAAGAATTAGGATGGGAGCCTCAGCATGATTTTGATGCATGGCTAAAGGAAACCGTAGAATGGTATAAAAATCATCAAGATTGGTGGCGTCGAGTGAAAACAGGAGAGTATCACTCATGAAGGTACTAGGGACCGGCTTATCAGGGCTTGTAGGGTCACGAATTGTAGAACTTTTATCCTCTCACGTTGATTTTGTAAGCTTAGCTCTTGAAAAGGGCGTTGATATCACCAATCACGAGGCGGTATTTGAAGCTATAAGTAGCAGTACTGCTTCGTGGGTGTTGCATTTGGCAGCATATACAGATGTGCAAGCCGCAGAAAAAGAGCGAATGAAAGGAAAAGAAAGTCTTGCGTGGCAAGTAAACGCAGAAGCGACGAAAAATATCGTAGATATTTGTCATACGACAAGAAAACATCTATTGTACGTTGATACTGATTATGCATTTGATGGTACAAAAAAATTTTATGACGAGACGGATACTCCAAACCCTAAGGGCTGGTATGCCATTACAAAAACTGAAGGAGCGAAACATGTGTTGTCTTTAGGCGAGTATGGGTTGGTCATTCGAATTGCCAATCCTTATCGATCAAATCCAGTGGGTGTTTCTCTCCAGCAGGGAAAAAAGGACTTTGTACATAAGATGATAGATCTGTTGGAAAACGGCAAAGACATTGTTGCCCCGTCTGATCAGGTATTCGTTCCGACGTTTGTTGATGATATTGCAGTTGCTATTGATACCCTTCTTAAGATTGAAGCGCATGGCGTCTATCACGTGGTTGGAAACGATGCCCTTTCTCCCTATAAGATCGCTCTAGAGATTGCCGATCTTTATGGTTTTGACCCATCTTTAATCAAAAAAACTACATTTCTTGAGTATTTTTCCAATAAAGCTCCGATTCCACAATATGCAGCATTATCAAACAATAAATTACAAACTCTCGGCATTTTGATGAAGACGTTTCATGCTGGTCTCAAAATTATGAAGAAACAAGACCAAGAGTGTACATTGTAGGCTAAATTTCTTATACTAGACTTTATGACAATTGCTTTTATTGGTCATGGATATGTGGGACTTGTGACTGCTGCGGTGTTTGCAGATCTTGGCAACACCGTTTGGGTGGTCGGCAGGACGCCTGAAAAAATTGAACGATTAAAAAAAGGAGACTCGATTATATACGAGCCAGGGCTTTCTGAGGTATTGAAGCGTAATTTGGCAGCTGGGCGGCTTCTTTTTACCCTTGATTACAAAAAAGCAGTTGAGAAATCTTCTATTATTTTTATTGCAGTGGGTACACCTCCCCAAAAAACAGGTGAAGCAGATCTTTCAAGTGTTTTTAGTGCTGTCAAAGAAATAGGAAAACATATCGTAGGGTATAAGGTGGTGGTTACCAAAAGTACAGTGCCCCCAGGAACTGGGAAAAAAGTATTAGCTCTGCTTCAGTCCGTTCTTCCTGAGGGTGGATCAGTTGCTATCGCGTCTGTTCCGGAGTTTTTGCGTGAAGGCTCAGGACTTCAAGATACGCTTCATCCTGACCGTGTTGTTATTGGTACGACGTCTGATCGTGCGCGAGATCTTTTATTAGAGCTTCATAAGCCCATTGATGGCAGTATAGTTTTATGTAATGTTGAGGCGGCCGAGCTTATCAAATATGCATCAAATTCGATGTTAGCGACGAAAATATCGTTTGCCAACGCCATTGCACTTTTAGCAGAAAAAGTCGGAGCTGATGCCGAAAAGGTATTGGAAGGTGTCGGGCTCGACAGACGGATTGGCAGAAATTTTATGTATCCTGGAGTAGGATACGGCGGAAGCTGCTTTCCTAAAGATGTGAAAGCGCTCGTTGCACTCTCTGCCGATTGCGGATATGAGTTTTCTTTGCTTAATGAAGTATCCAATATAAACAAAAGCATGCGTGAACATTTTATAGCGAAGATAGTGAAGCATTTCGAAGGAAAGCTAAAGGATAAAAAAATTGCAGTGTTAGGACTTGCATTTAAGCCTGATACGGATGATTTACGCGATGCGCCATCACTTGAGATTATCGCTTCACTTGTTTTGAAAGGCGCTGATGTCCGCGTTTTTGATCCCATCGCCCTCGAAAATGCCAAACACATATTGGGCACAAGTGTCACGTATGCTAAAGATGCGTATGATGCAGCAGATGGAGCAGAGGCAGTAGTAATCGTGACTGAATGGAACGAATTTCGACAATTGGATCTTGTGCGTCTAGCCAAAGGCATGAAAGATTTGGTATTATTTGATGGAAGAAACATTTATGAACCCACTCGTGTTCGCGAGCTAGGATTCATGTATTATGGTGTAGGGAGAATGTGATAAGCCCGAACAAATTTTTGCAAAGCAAAAACTTGCGCGGGTAAAGGAGGAATAATTTATGAAAAAAGTACTTATTACAGGAATAACGGGGTTTGTCGGTAGTCATCTTGCAGAGT
>CAYHQC010000065.1:0-5339 GCA_964358845.1 uncultured Gammaproteobacteria bacterium
GTCATATGTATCCAGTATGAGGCTAATGAGGGTTAATGAGCAACAGGTCTATTGATAAAAAGTCTTGTTTTATTTTCATATATATCTCCATAAATAATTTTATACTTTATTGTACCAGTAGGGAGACTCTAGAACCTCCCTACTGGCATTATCTACCCACTTTTACTTACCACTATCGTATGCTCCGTGATATGAATGCGCTAACGCTTGGATGTGCGCCGGAATTGAACCTCCAAATAATTTTAGTAACTGCTCAGGCACATGCTGATCAGTTAATTTTCCGGTTAACTCATACATTTGTTTGCAATTATCCATGTTAAGGATTCCGTCTTTTGATACTCCCAATACCATCGCCAGATCTTTATACGTATTGATCTGATGTTTCGGTTTAAATATATCCAATTTCATACTTACTCACCTCCCTTCTCGCCCGCCAAAGCTTTAGCGGCGGATCTCGCCTTGTTCATAACCTGATTCGCTAACTTCATTTGTAATGTATACACTTCGATAAAGCCGGCGCTGGCATTGACGTTGTATTTGTATCCTCCAGATGTAGTAAACGATGCGTGGTGCATGGCAAAAGGTGAGATCATGGCAACGACGGTCGCTATTCCTTTGTACAGTTTCACCGTGACAACTCCCGTAACCTTTTGATTGACCTTTTCATTAAAACTATTTATCGCTGACATAACAGGATCAAACCATTTCGCACCATAACAAAGATAGGCCCATTTGATATCGAGTTGATTTTTCAACTCATTCAATTCGCGCGTGGACACATATTGCTCTAACGCTTTGTGAGCGGAAATAATCACGTGTCCTGCAGGCAATTCGTAGACTCCTCTGTCTTTGAGTCCAATCAAACGATCTTCAACCAAATGCACGACGCCGACGCCATGTTTGCCGGCAATCTTATTTAATACCATAATCAATGAAGCGAACTTCATCTTTTTACCGTTTAATGCCGTCGGTATTCCCTGACTAAAAGATATTTGTATAAATTCCTCTGTATCCGGTGCGTTTTTGGCAAGCGTATACGTCGTCAAAAACTTTTCGACCTTTGGGATAAATTGCGGATCTTCAATTTCCCCTCCCTCCCATGTCATGCCCCACATGTTGTCATCCACGCTATACGGAAAATCTAAACTCGCGGGAACCGGAATACCGTATTTGACCGCATAATTAATTTCTTCATTGCGGTCCATGTCCCACTCACGAACCGGCGCAATAATTTTGATATCAGGATTAAGCGCCAACATATATCCTTCTAAACGCACCTGATCATTGCCTTTCCCTGTACATCCGTGCGCTATAGCGTCGGCCCCAACCTCTTTGGCCACTTCCACGGCCTTGGCTGCCGTAATCGCGCGACCGATCGGGGTTGAGAGATGATACTCACCCTGATAACTGGCATTGGCTTTAATACCCAATGAAATATACTTTTGGGCAAACTCATCTTTGACGTCCAAAACAATCGCTTTTTTGGCACCAAATTTGAGCGATTTTTTTTGAATCGCAACTAAATCATCATTCTGTTGCCCGAGATCCATGGTAAGCGTCACCACCTGCGCTTTGTACGTATCTTGAATCCACTTGAGCATGACACTGGTATCCAAACCGCCAGAATACAACAGCAAGACTTTCTTGACCTCATCCCTTTTGGCTTCGTGCGATGCTACTTTGATATAGTTTGTTTTAGTTTTCATAGTGTTTCCTTTATTAAATTTTTTATATACATATTCAAAAGCGAAATGGCGCGGACTCGATCCGATTTCTTTCGTACTAACCACGATTTATGTCCTGAAAGTTTCTTTTTTAACTTTTTCAGACTGGTTTTCATGCTGTTTTTGCCGGGGGACCCGTAGGATTTGGTTAACCCGATAATTGTTTTGGGGTCTTGCCAACTGACTACTTGATCCTCAGTAATTGGCAAACTCAATCCCTCATCTGCTAACGCGTGCTGGAGCGCCTCAAACGTAACCACATCATTTCCCCCACTCGCCTTGACCGATTTCTCCACAATAATTTTTGTTTGACGCATAGGAAGCTTGTACACACAAATTAACTGCTCCATAAGCGTGGTCGCACCGATAAATCCTTTATGGCACCAGCTCTCCATCACGGCTATATTTATAGTCAGAGACTCTAAAACTCCCGCAAGAACAACCGGTGCTAACTGACATTCGTATAAAAGATCCATTATGATATACTTGGTCCATTGGGAATCACGGTTGTAACCGATAAAATTACTCTTACCCATAGACAACAAACTCACCAACTGACCCTGAGCAAATCCTGCTTTCCCTTTGATAACCTCCAACGGATCCGGATTTTTCTTTTGGGGCATGATAGAGCTTCCTGTACTAAACTGATCAGCAAGCTTGACCATACCAAATTCCGGAGTCGCCATAAGAATAAGCGTTTCTGCAATAAGGGAGAGATGATTCATAAAAATAGTGATGGCAACACCTAAATCAGCTTCCGGTTCCCACCTATTGGTGATGGCGTCCATGGAATTATGATCCGGCCCATCAAATGCCAAGAGTTCGGCCGTCATTTTTCTGTCAATCGGAAAACTCGTACCGTAAGAAACTGCATTCCCCAGTGGGCTTTGATTATGGAGCGGAAACCATGATTGAAAACGATCGATATCACGAATAATCATGGATGCAAATCCAAGAAGTGTATGGCCAAGAGTCGTGACCATCGCATGCTGGTGATGGGTAAAGCCCGGCATAAGCACTCCTTTATGTTGATCTGCTAATTGAAGGAGCGATTGAGTGAGTTTGATACTGTTGTCAACATACGTCAAAACGTGATCGCGTTCGTAAAGCTTCATGTCGGTGACAACCTGATCATTTCTCGAACGTGCGGTGTGAAGCTTGCCGGCCACCTCTACACCTAATTTTTCCGTCAACCACGATTCGATGTTGGTATGAACGTCTTCTTTGGATGGATCAAGAAAAAATTTGTCTGATTGGACCAATTTGTCTAATTCGGCTAATTTGATAAGCAATTTCGTCGCGTCAGAGACAGGAATAATTCCAGTTTTTGAAAGCATCACGCAGTGGGCTTTATTCACCCATACGTCGTACGGCAAAAGCGCCACATCAGCGGGCGGCACGCCCACCACATCACGGCCAGCCGTAAATGAAATCACTGCTTCACTCGGCGACTCACTAAATGCCGCGCCCCAAAGTTTGTTTGTTTGTTTTGTTTTCATAATGATCTCCTTCATATCCGCCATGCCTTACTGCTCGCCTTTTCAGAACTATTCGTTCACGGCTCGCAGAGCGGCTATCGGCGGATTTGTGGCTCGTATGCTTTTTTTCTATGAATCAAAAAAGCTACGAATCCACAAAAAAAACCGTCCGCTCGGATCTCTCCCGGTAAAGACCGAGAGAAGTCCGATAGGACGGTTCAAAAACCATGGTGCCACCTATCTTCGCAACTCGTTTGTACAAACAAATAATCTCGCTGTAAAAGCCTTGACAGCGAGCGAGTTGCCTCGTTTATGTTTCTTACTTGTGCGCCTCATCGGCGACTTTCTTCAGAAACTGCCTCCCCATCTCGAATGGATCACCGGCTATTCAATTGTTGCAATACTTTACTACAGGACTTTTTGAATGTCAAGAGGTCAAACTATAAACTACTATGTCAATATTTTAATATCCTATAAGTAGTCCATTTGCAAAGGGTATATCGAGAATATACAATACCACTGTATGCATATCTGGGACTATCGAGAAAAGGATTTGAAGAAAAGTGCGTGGGGCAGACGGCTTATCCTTGAACGAATGATTAACTATGGACCAGGCAGACGGAAAATATCACTTTCCCAAGTGAAAAAAAACTGGAAACTACTCGACATTGATCCTTTGCGTCGCAAGCTATTTAAATATCTTATATGGGGAAAAATCTAACGTTTCACTTCACATCAGTTCAAAAATTATTCCTTACAACACTTCTTGAGGACGCATACATGAAAGACACCTTTTATCTTACAGGCGGCACGGCACTCGTTGCGTGTTACCTGAATCATCGTATGAAGCTAAAAAGCTAGCGATGACCATGGTGAGGCCGTAACGCGTATCGAATTTCATTTACTTCTTTCACACGTAAGACGCCATGCGCATGAACCTTTTCTCTACCGTCACGCGGGTCGATAAAAAGAATTTCTCCTAATGTTCGTAAAATATATTCATCTTCTATTCCATCGACAGTTGCGATAACGCGTGCCTGACTGCGTAACGGCAACGGACGCTTATACACTACTTCTATAGAATGACCCAACACAACCTTATCGTTCCTTCGCGCGTGAATCAATGCGGCAACGCCTGTTACGTCATGGATAATAGAATCAGTCCCTGCTCCGTGAATAATTCCTTCCCATCCTTGAAGGCGAGATGGGATACGCATGGTGAGAATTAGCTGTGAGCCAAAACCTTCTTGTGGAATCCACTGCGCATTTGCCATGTCTATCCCCAAAAACCAACGCAACAAACGCGGGCCGCTTCTCTGCCCCTGCGCCTTTGGGATCAACGGCTGATTGGATAATTTTACTTAACGATCAAGCACCATCCGCCACGGCATCGGCTTCAGCCGAGGTTAATTAGCCTATGAGGTTTTATTTCGGTAGCGCAAGCGCTTTTTGAGAAGGTTTTCATTGTATCCGCCTTCTTCGGTATGTTTTTTCTCCACCGCCCGGATTTGTTGATCCAGCAAATAGCCACATCGGATCAGCAGATCCAGTTCATAGTTCACTATTTCTTCTAATCCACCTCTTCCTTCTAATTCCTTCTGATGGACCCAGGTGAAAATAGAGGGAAGGGAGAAGGAAGTAGAGGGAGAAGACTCAAAAATATGACGGAGTTTGACGAATCGGAGATCATCTTTACTCCAACGCAACAACCCCATACGCCGCAGAATATCCTCAAAATCTTCCCGTGCCTCCATCCCCGAGGCTTTGGCTACATCATATAACTTGAGTTTGGAAGACAGACTTCTTTCCGAAGACCCTTCCACGATGTTTTGCTTTAATGAGCGTAAGGCCTGTTTGATTTGATCGCGCTGGCGATTATCTTCGTATTTATGATAGTAGAGAGGTACAAATTCCCATCCCAAATCAAAAGCAAGTTGGGCTAGTTTATAAGAAATAAGCGATTGATATCCTGGTTCAGCCATATTTTTATTCTATGCGAATGTCAAACTATCGCTCTACACTTCACTAATAACATCAAACCCCTTAAAACTGCCTACTATCGCAAGCCCTATTATCTTCCCGTTCACCATTCCCCTCTCCCGTATTTGCTTTGCGGTCTCATTGAGCGTCGCCCCAC
>CAYHQC010000066.1:0-5308 GCA_964358845.1 uncultured Gammaproteobacteria bacterium
TCATCACGAGCCCCGCGATGGCGAGCTTCCGGATATGGTCCGATGCATTTTCGTACCCGAGCTTCAGCCGTGACGAGATTTCCTCGACCGACAATTCGGGACTGCGATTGAGTAGGTCCAGTATCTCGAGCCGGCGGTGATTAGCGAATCCTTTTACGAGGCGCTCCATGGCACGATACGATCTCTCCTTCACCATCCCGCCATTATACAAACGTTTTGCAAAACGTTTGTATGTTGTGGGGATAGGATAGTAGGGTTAGGCACGGGTTCCCCTTGAAAAAATAACCCATTTTCTTCACTGCTGGTTTAATCGTCCCTGTCCCCGTTATTCAGTAGGCGTTTTTCATCGCGTACCAATGATTCCCGTTGACAGGAACTTTGAAGTCTATTCGTAGCGCAACGCAGCGCGGACTTGCCGGTTCGAAAATGATACATCTGACGTTAGCCGAGGGATTATTGATGGGCTGGTTCTCAAGTACTTTTACTAACAAAGAAGCAAACATGGTCCATTTATCTTTATTCGTTGCTAAGTCAGTATTGACACCCGCTTCCACTAAAAAAGTCCCTACCTCCGAACTCAATGATTCCATATATGCAAACTCAAGTGCTTTGGATTTTTCATCAACAATCCCATGTGGAGCATTTATCACCCGCACTGCGTATCCGTACATCTCTTCAGCCATTTGCTCGATTTCAGGGGTGATTTTGTCTTTCTGGGTATGAGCTGTCCAATCGGCGTAAAACTTCAACAAAGGAAAGCGAGCAACTGACTTATCGTGTTCATCAATAATCTTTCTTGCCTCGACCATGAAATAAACTACATGCGCTTCTTCTAAAAGAGGATCGTGTTGGGAAAATAATCTCTGCAATTTACTTATGATCTCGTCTTTGGACATAGAGAGGCGTAGAGATGACGCTCAAGAATCGAGACCCTTTCGAGCCTCTTGAAAGATTTTTTCAAAACGTTTAAACGTTAAATCGCTCAATCCGATACTGGTCTTTGTTGCAATAAGGTTTTGAATTGCTTCATTGAAATGCGCCTTTGAGTATTTCGTGATTTTCGGGAATACAGCTTTGATTATTCTCATACGTTCGACAGTGCTGAACAAATCTTCTGTACATTTATCTTTCCAACGGGGATTAATGTCATTCAGCGGGAAGCACCGACTCCTAACTGTCCCACCTACTTCTTCAATATATTTTGTTTTCGCTGCTCGCCCGGCCGCATCACCATCAGTGAGAATGGCGAACTTTTTTCCCCAGGCAGTATAAAGTCGGATTACCATTCCATTTTTTCCTGCCCCATTACCTGGGTAAAAATGGAGATCGAGCTTGGCACGAATATCGTCTTTCAGCAAATAATCATGCACATATTTAAAAGTGTAGAAGTCATTTTTACCCTCAACGATCACTATCTCGGGTACGAGCTCAAGATTGCTAGGCTGGTAATCGAGCGTATCGAGAATGGGCTGAAAGTAGGTGTGTTGATCAGGATGCTCTGCGGCAAATTGTCTGTAAGGAGTTGCTCCAACATCGGTTTTTTGCGAATCAAAATCTAAAGATGTAGTATCTACCGCCTTATTCTTTACGATGTATGCACCTTCAAGCCATTCAGGATTTATAAGATGATGGCTATGAGTGGTGTAAACGAGTTTGCTTTTACTAACAATTCGCTCAAAGGTTTGCAATAACTTTGTTTGAGCTGTTGAGTGGAGATTTGAAGCGGGTTCATCGATGAGAAAAAGTATTTCGCCGCGCTGACTCGATCGATTCTTACGAAACTCAGTAAACAACAAGAAGGAGAAAAACCAAGTGAAGCCCAAACTGCGCTCAGCAATAGAATACTCATCAGATCCCTCTTGCAATTTAATCTCTAGATAGGGGTACTCGACTGCCTCCACTTTTTCGAAATCTTTCTCAATGACAATCTGCTTACCCTTAGATTCAAAGAGCTCTTTCCAAATATTGAAAACCACATTCGACATTTTGGAGGCGACTTTTCTTAAAACAGCATTCAACGACTCACGATCCTGCGCTGCGTTGCTTCGCATTCGCGTAACAATATGTTCATCGATTGTATAGTCGCTGTCCATGGAATCGAGGATATCTTGTAGTACGTCTCGATAAAACTCTTGATCTGAATCCTCTCCCGGCTTTTCTTGCAGATAGATCCGTGCCGGAAACTTTGCAAGGAAATTGGGATAATAAATAATCTGCGGCAATAGGTGATTGCGAATGTATTTTACGACCTCGCCGCAAGCGTCCGCATCTTGCAGCGGTTTTATTTTTGTACGCCCTTGAGTACCGTATATCTGAGTGACTAGAAAATCGCCGGATTTATCTGCATCAAAACTTGAAGCAGAGAAGGTGTAGCGCTTTTCAATTTGAATTGTGTCGAAGAGAAAGTCATCCTTGATCTTGAAACTGTTTTTCTTGGCCGTAGCTCGAATGAGACGTTGATCCTCAGTATCAAGTTCTAGTGTAGCCGTTACGGATACGGATTCATTGAAGTTCCCTTTCTTGCTCTTGGGAATAATCGCATGCTCTTCATCATCAGGTGTATCTTGTTCGAAAAAGTTGATGGCTTCAAGAATAGTCGTTTTGCCACTCTCATTAAGACCTACAAGCGTAAAGATCTTGTGTTTAGCTCCGGTGGCTAAATCAATATTTAGCTCGTCGATGCCTTTATAGTTCTTGACGTGAAAAGACGTATATTTCATGAAGTATGTGTGCTTTCATACTACACCTATTTATTGTTTAGGTGAAAAGCCCATGGAATTGGGCTAAGCACGGGGGAAACGGTGTCAGGTACCTTTTCGCAATACCTTTCTTTCATCCCCATTTTACCGATTTCCTTTTACTCGATTGTGCCTTATACACAACATCTCACAGTTTTTAGTAGCTGTTGCACCCCCCTTACTCCAAGCTGACACGTGATCGGCTTCCATTTCGTTAAAGTCCCATATTTTATTTTTGTTGACATCATGTCCCATAGTGCAATCAGGACAATTTGATTTGCCTTTAACTTTTGCAGTTTTTGTCTGCGACGCATAAACCGATCTCTTAATTACATCCTCAAACATGCGAACATTGAGCAAATTTGTGTCGTTTGAGTCTCCGAGAACATACTCGAATATGCCCTTACTATTCTTTACATAAGGATCTCCATGGAGTTCTTGTATCTGTTCAGAGACTTTTTTAGGATCGTATGTTTGTAGGTGATATTTATCATACAACTGACCCCAATTTAGACCTTTCATTTCACGATAATAATCTGTAAAAGTATTTTGCACCCACTCAATTACCTTTCTAAAGTGCAGCCAAAGAGCATCGGCATTTTCATCATTTTGATGGTCTGCCATATATTGCTTAACATGATCCTTTGATATCCACTTTATTGCGGTTTCCAACCCTTTGCCTCTACTTTGATTCGCTTCAATATCAATGTATTTATTCGCTAAACCATATGCCGCGGAATTGCCTTTCATAAAATAACGCTTGGCACTACTCAACCAGGGTCCAGTGAAGTTGGCATTTAGTAACTCCTGCTGTGTTAACGGTTCACCGGCTATGTTAATTATTGAAAACCATTCTAATCTTTGTTCCGGTGTTCCCGAACAAATATACACCTGTAATTCATAATTTAAGAAGTAGTCCTTTTTCTCTGGTGACAAATTATCAAAATTTCTAGGCATGCCATCAAAGATGATTGAAAACTCATTGTTCGCATATTGGCACAGACTGATAGTTCGTTGTTGACCGTCTATGAGCTCAAAGCGATCCTCCTCTGTCTCTGCCCAATACATAACATTTAGCGGGAACGCAGTACTGGGATACCCGCGCATGACCGTTCGAATTACTTCATTGCGCTGTTCATCCTTATAGACAAATTCTCGCTGATAGGCAGGCCTGATGTTTAACTTGCCGCCATAACCTATCACGCCCTCCTCGGCGCTGTCCTTGTAGTTTTCAAAAACTTCTCTTACTGTGACTGGTTTTAGATTGATTTTCATACTTTTACTTTTCTCTGGATAATTATTCGAGAATATGGACAACTCGTCTTGCCATTCCCTGTTACAGAAATATCCGTTCTTCCGCGATAATTCTTTGTTACGCCTATTTCTTTACCGGAGTTACCGGTCGGTAAGCCAATAAGTTCAAAATAATCCGGGTTGTATGTATCTAGGAATGTGTCGGGAACCCCCATCTTTCCATAGAAGTCCTCTGGGATTTCGACCGCTTTTCCAACGTCAATCGCATCCAAATTGTCATAATGTGGATATTTCTCAGGCGAGTACTTCTTATACAGAGTCAGTGGCTCATGGCGCTTTGTGGTATCAAGGTTAGTAAACCAGCCAATATTGCCCATTTTCTTGATAGTGCCATCGGGTTGTTTAAACTCTTTGACGCGGCCATATCCAATCCAGAGCCTATTATCTTTTATAAGTTTAAAAATGTCTTTATAGTGTCTTGCTGTATCCGGAGCCACAATTACAAATTGTTTGTCGTACTCCATTAATTGCTCAAGATATTTGCCAAATAACGAAAATGGCGGGTTAGTTACTATGACATCAGCTTTTTTTAATAATTCTATACACTCTTCGCTTCTGAAATCGCCGTCGCCTTTCAAAAGTTTCAGAGAATTTCTATCATGCTTTAGCAAATACTCAACATCAGCTAGGTCAACACTGCCATCACCATCAACATCTTTAACCTCTGTAATTTCTATTTTGTAGGCATGTTTCGTATCTTTGTCCATGCCTTTTTTAAGAGGTGGCTCCACGTCAAAAAGTGCGAGCTGCGAACCGGCAACTGGACTTGGGTCGTAACATGTAACGATCAATTTCTTGAGGCCTAGTTGGTTAAACTGCATAGCAAAGTACTTGAAGAAGTTACTTTCGAAAGGATCGTCGCAATTGCAAAGGATTACTTTTCCACGCAGCTGGTCGGCATAATGTCGAAGCTCTTTTTCAATATCAGCCAGCTGAGTGTAAAACTCATCGTTCTTTGCCTCTTTTGCCTTACCCAGATTACTATTTGCCATACTTCTAGCAATAATCACATAAATCTTCCCCTTAGGGAACAGGGTTCCCAATGGACTGCGTTTTTCTAAAGTCTCGTCGAGACTAAGGAAAACGGGAGCCCGACTACGCTAGCGCTTCGCTGGACCGTCTACAGGTGTCTATCATTATCCGATAGACCTGATTTTCGACGCGATTTTTACTCGTTGCTTACAAACGAAAAAATCGCCCGCCGCCCCTTCCTCCCCTCCCGACTTTCTTATACTAGTCTTTT
This sequence comes from uncultured Gammaproteobacteria bacterium, assembly GCA_964358845.1. GTDB lineage: Bacteria > Patescibacteriota > Microgenomatia > UBA10105 > UBA927 > UBA927. The sequence goes on from CAYHQC010000066.1 coordinate 5,296, forward strand.
GCAAAACACTAGC
>CAYHQC010000067.1:0-5263 GCA_964358845.1 uncultured Gammaproteobacteria bacterium
CATATGTATCCAGTATGAGGCTAATGAGGGTTAATGAGCAACAGGTCTATTAAAATATGGCCCCCTCTTTACAAATTTTCACTTGCTGACCAGTTTCAAAGAGCTGCGTTATCTATTCCTTTGAATATCGCTGAAGGGTCTGGAAGAACTACGAAGGATTTTCAACATTTTCTAGCAGTAGCGAGGGGATCATGCTACGAATGTATCGCAATACTTTCTGTTGCAAAAAATGAAAAGCTTGTTTCTGAATCTGAATATCTGAAAGTTTACGAAGAGGTTGGTATACTGGCAAAAACACTTACAGCGTTAAAGTCGAGCGTTTCACACGTTCCATCTAAGTAACCAAATAACTAAGTAACCAAATAACCCTCACGTTTCCTTCTGTTGTTGTCCCAAAAGCCACAAGACTGCTTCTCTTTTGTAGCGTCTGTCACCTCTTGAATTTATGCGTATCGCAGGAAGTTTGCCGCGTTTGCCCCATCGTTTGATGGTAAGCGCTGAGACGCGTAAAATTTTTGCGACTTCGCGGACTGTTAATAATTCTGGCCATTCATCTCCGAGTGCCATATATAGTTAGTTAGTTACTTCGTTACTTCGTTACTTAGTTATTTGATTACTTAGAAAAACTAAGACGGAGCACTAGTCCACTATCTTTCTGGGCATAAAAATATTTTGTAGTATCGTTACCGATCACAACAGTACACCACACGATCAAACCTTGTCAAGAAGGAGTCGTAAAATAAAGGTAAATGTGGATAAGTTGTGTGTGCGTTAATTAATTTTGCGACGTGTAGTTTTTATTTTATTTTTTCCACCAAAAAACCCCGCTTGCTGCGGGGTTTTTCTTCTAAGTAACTAAGTAACGAATTAACGAACTAACTTTTATTTCAACTCTGCCTTAGCCCCTGCTGCTTCTAGTTTCTTTTTTGCTTCCTCTGCGGCTGATTTAGAAAGACCGGTCAAAACCTCTTTTGGAGCGGATTCAACCAGTGTCTTTGCTTCCGTAAGACCTAAGGTAGGAACGAGTTCACGGACTGCTTTGATAGCGCCGATTTTATTTGCTCCTGCTTCAGTGATAATGAGATTGAAGACAGTTTGTTCTTCTTTTACCTCGCCAGCTTCTGCTGACGCTCCAGCTGCTGCAGCGACTGCTACAGGGGCTGCTGAGACGCCAAATTTTTCTTCCAATGCTTTGACCAGATCAGAAAGTTCGAGAACGGTCATGTCTTCTACTGCTTTAAGAATTTCATCTTTGGATAATGCCATAAATGAATTCACCTCCGTTCAAAAATATATAATTTCTAATATCTAATATCTAATACCTAAAAATATTTTTTGTTTAGGATTTAGTGCTTAGGATTTAGAATTTTTAATAGCATGTAACGCCCACACGAATTTATTAAGATTCCAACTGAGTGCATGATGCAAACCCTGCACAGGTCCCATGAGTTGACGCACAAGCTGTCCTAACAGCGCATCTTTAGAAGGAAGGGCTGCAAGCCTTGTCACTTCACTCTCAGTCAGTACGCGGTCACCTAAGATTCCTGCTTTTGCTTTCCCCATCGTGGCAGTTTTGAAAAACTTCAAGAGTTCTTTCAGTGGCGCTACTTCATCGCCATACTCAAAAAGGACGGCTGTCGAGTCGGTAAATGAAGAAGTTATACTGTCAGCTTTTGTGCCAAGTGCGCGAAGCATGAGCGTGTTTTTGGAAACGACGAGTTCTGCATTTGATTTTTTGAGCAGTTTACGGATGTTTTCGAGGTCTTTGTGTTTGATGCCCCGATAATCAGTCAGGATCATGGCTTTTGCCTTACTGATTTTTTCGGTTAAATTTTGTACGATGTCTAACTTTTTTTGTGTCGGCATATATGTTCCTCCTTAATGTATCCACCACATCTTTCTTTTCGCCTTTTATACTATCCGTATAACGGCTCAAAGAGCGATTGTTGGCGGATTGTATCTCGTATGCTTTTTTTCTGTGAATCAAAAAAGCGACGATCTACAAAAAATCCCGCCTGAAGCGGGAATAATTAGTAAAGAGAAAATAGTAAATAGTGAATAGAAAGAAATTTTGTTCTTCTATTTACTACTCACTCTTAACTCTTTACTGTTTTTACCCTTCGGTAGGCTCCGTATCGAAATTATCAAGAGCGTTTGTTCGGGATCCTTCGCCTTAAGCTCAGGACCTCGCTTTAGCTCGGCCTACGGTCTTTAGGATATATGTATAGTACTCTAGTTGTGTTTACAAGACAAGAACGCAAATGCTCGGCCCCATGGTCGCAGTCAAAAATACCGTTTTTATTTTATTCATGCCGATTCCTTTAAGCACTGCGGTCACATTTTCTGCAATGTGTTTGTCCGGGAAAGACACTTTCCCTACAGGAAGATGGAGAATCAGGTTTCCTGGTTCTGTTTTTATGTTTACTTGGCCGCTTGTTAATTCTTTTACCCGCTTTTCTACGTCCGGCGTTACGGTGCCGGTTTTTGGATTTGGCATGAGGCCTTTGGGTCCTAATATTCGTGCGACTTTTGCCAATTGCGGCATCATAGATGGGTGAGCCACCAAAATGTCAAAGTTAAATTTTCCAGCGGCAATTTCTGCAATGATTTTTTCGTCAGCGATCGCGACCCTAATGGTTTTACCCGTACTGTGCGGAAGATTTACGGTAACGCGGAAATCTTTTTTATCCCCCTTTTCGCTTAATGCGAGGGGATTTAAGTTAATGTGCAGTTCTACCGTGCCGTCAAATTTGGTAAGGGAAGTTTGCTTGACCAGACTCACTGCGTCTGTGAGAGGGTAAAGTTTATTTTTTTCTACCATTTTTATGACTTCCATGTAGCGCTTGCTTCGTACTTTTATCTTTGCTGTTTTCTTGGAGGTTGATTTGGCTTTATCCGCTTTTTTTTCATCGTCGGAAACCACGCTCTCATCTGGCTTGTCCTTTTTGGAAGCCTTTGTTTGGCGTCTGGATTCGGCCTTTTGTTTTTGTTCTTGTTCTTCTGTTTCGTCACCCATGGTGACATGTCGTATTTTTCCCATATTTTTAGCTTTCAGCTCTCAGTTATCAGCTATCAGATAAGTCTGAAGACTGATGTCTGACGACTGACGACTTATTTAACTTCGATCCCCATACTTCTTGCTGTTCCTGCGACTACCTTCATGGCGGCTTCTACAGAGACAGTATTTAAATCACCAAGCTTATCAGTTGCAATTTGTTTGACTTGGTTTTTGGTAAGTTTACCTGCGGTTTCGCGTCCGGGTTTGCCGCTGGCTTTTTCAAGTGCCAGCATTTTTTTGATCATAGCGGACACTGGCGGCAATTTGGTGACGAAGGTAAACGTGCGATCTTCAAAGACGGTAATGACGGCTGGGATGATCTGACCTTTCAGCTTTGCGGTGCGTTCGTTGTACGCCTTCACAAATTCCATGATGTTTAATCCGTGTTGACCAAGAGCCGGTCCTACCGGGGGAGCTGCATTCGCCTCACCTGCTTTGAGATTAAGTTTGAGAAGAGTTTTGATTTTTTTAGAAGCCATACATTAATAGTTAGTTCGTTATTGGTTACTTCGTTATTTGGAAATAAAATTTAACTAACACATAACAAGTGAACAATGAATAATAAAAAGATGAGGAACGAAAGAGGAAACCTACTGAAGTTTACTGCCTTCGAAACCAAACCTTTAGTCTCTCCTTCGCTCGTTTAAAGCGGAGTAGGGAAATTATAGCATTATTTCCACCCTTGTCAAACAAGGCGTTTTATTTCATGATAAGAAGGTATGAAAAAGGGTAGTAAGCAAAATAAATCTGTTCAAAAAATAAATCGTTGGCCATTTTTTATCGTACTCGCTATTATTTTTATCGGTGTGATTTTATCGGTCATGGCGGCGGTTCGACCCACATCGCCTGTAAGTAAAGCCGGCAAGTGTTCGTTAGACAGTTGTGGTCAATGTAAAGATAATAATACCGGATTGTGGCTCCTTTTAAATACCTATCAGTGTCCGCAGGGAGATATACAGCAATGTGATACGAAAAGGATTGGGTACTGCGGCAATCAACAGTATTGTTGTTCTGGAGGTGGATCCCAGTGGACCACAGACATGTCTGCCTGCTCTTCCGATGCGGAATACTATGGGGATTGTCCTGTTTCAGCACCTACTTCCACCAAAGCAGCCACAGCTATTCCTACAAATACGCTGTATCCTACATACACGCCGTATCCTACATACACGCCGTATCCTACATACACGCCGTATCCTACGAATGCTCCCAATATCACCGCAACACCTAGGCCTACTTCTACACCTAGGCCTACGTCTACACCTCGGCCTACTTCTACGCCACGACCTACTAGTACCCTAAGGCCTACAAGTACGATCGCACCTACCAAGACGCTGACGCCGACGATTGTGCCTCTCCTTTCTCAAGTTTGCGGCAAGTCGTGTAGCTCTGATTCTGACTGTCAGCTCGGTTTGACGTGCGTCACTGTGTTTAGCACGTTAAAGGCGTGTCGTAATCGTTTGTGTCAGGAAAACACCGGATGTACGTGCGGCGAGGGGAACAATCCATTTGTTTTTGCCACACCGACGCCGTTTGCCGGATCAAGCGGATCGGTACGCGTGCTTCCTGTTTCAATTGGCGGATTTACGAATGCTAAATTAGAGTCGGGTGATCAACCGCAGATCACCGGTACATCAGAGCCGGATGCGAAAATTACGATTACGATTTATCCTGACGGTATTGGTGCTGAGGTATATGCGGATAAAAATGGAAAGTGGTTTTACAAACCCACCAAAAAGCTCACCGCAGGACCGAAAAATATTTTAGTAGTCGCGACCAAAGCAGGTGCTCAGGGGCAGATTACGAAAGAGTTTATCGTACGAGGCGGAAAAAGCAATCCATTTGGCATTATTTTGCTTTTCATGATTGTGCTTGCCGTGGGTTTTGGCGGCTACGTTTTCTACAAGTCAAATCAGTAAGTGCACTAAATAAATCCCTAACCTCTCCCTCATCCACTAATCTTAATCTTTCGCTACCCATTACCCTCTCCCTAACCTTTCAAACCCCAATCTATGTTGTCTTTTACACTAGCGGCCGCTGTAGCAATTGACAACATTGATATCTCTATAGTTTAATATAAATGTATGGGGGTGTAAGCGATGCGAGTACGAAAAATCGTGAGCAAACAGCTTCTTGAAGTTTCTGAATTGGTATTTTCTCATGCTGTGGATGCGACGCTTTCGATTGTGGCGTATTTGCTTGCAT
>CAYHQC010000068.1:0-5228 GCA_964358845.1 uncultured Gammaproteobacteria bacterium
AGTGTCCCGAGAGCTAACAATTAGGCACGAAGTTTATGGGGTGATAGAAGTCAGGCGGCAATGAGTGACTGTTTAAGTTTCGTATATTCTTCTGGCTCTAAGTAGAAATCTACGTCACCGACTTGGTGTTTAGACAAATCAGGCTTACGAATGTAAAGATACGTGTAGGTAGTCTTTGGAATATCATTCTTTGCTGGGATAACAATTGGTTTATAAAGCCGAAAATATTTTCCATATACACTCATAGACGTATCCGTTAACTCTGCTTGTAACTTTGTAAGAAACGTATACTCTCCATCATAGTGGCAAAATACTCCGATATTTCCGGCAATCGGCAAATACTTCCTCATGGATTGTTTGCACAACACATGGCAAGTGCTATGAATATATTCAATTGCCTTCATCAATTGCGTTTCGTTTTGAATTGGGCTGAATCTGTATAACTTCATACTGAGATTATATCAAAGAGGTGAATTGAGGCTCTAGAGTGTAGAATCTACGGTATTTTTCGAGTATACTCTATATATGGCGATTGTATTCCCGTCTTACATTCAGCAATATTTTTGGGGTGATGATCTCGGTTCGCTTTCATGGAAAGATCATAAACGCTATATTATTCAAACCTTGCTTGATAAAGGAGATACGGAGGCAATATCTTGGCTGTTTGGGCAAATATCAAAAGATGAAATACGACGTTCTCTCTCCTCACTTCGCATGAGTCATAAGTCAAATAATTTTTGGAATACATATTTATCATGACTGACACATTATTTACGGAAACATTACCGCATAATACGAAGAAGTTGTTGGAGGCGTTTCAAAATTCTAAACAGGGCTTTCTTCAGAAATTTTATTTATCAGGAGGAACAGCTCTTTCACTCCAGCTTGGACACCGAGAGTCTGAGGACCTCGATTTTTTTACGCAGGATAATTTTCGTCCAGAAGCGTTACAAGAAGCATTGGTAATGTATGGCACTTTACAACAAACAGAATTAGCGAAAGGAACACTCAACACGTTTATCCAAGGAGTAAAACTGCAGTTTCTTGAGTATCCATATCCGTTGATTGAGCCGTTTAAGAGTTGGAATAATGTTCAGATAAGTTCAGTAGCTGATATTGCTTGTACCAAATTACAAACTATTGGTATGCGAGGTAGCAAAAAAGACTTTATAGATATTTATTTTTTATTTCAACAATATACGTTAGAAGATTTATTCATATTGCTAAAGCAGAAGTATCCTAAAGTTGACTACAGTCAGACACACATATTAAAGTCACTAGTATATTTTGATGATGCAGAAAGTCAACCCATGCCCAGAATGCATAAACAAGTGTCTTGGGAAGACGTAAAAGAGAAAATGAAAAACGTTATAAAGACGTTTCAGTTTGTATAATTTGCTCCGAGCAATGGCCCACTTCGTTCCACCTGCGTTAAGACTACGGCGGACGCGGTAAAACTACGAGAGCGGCACGACGATGTTCGAACTTTTCATACTAGAACCTTGTCTAAATATAATAGAAGTTGAGCGTTGTGATTCGTCCATTATTCGTCTATAATACGTCCATACATGTTTAAACCAAAATATCATATTTCTTCTGAATTGCTTGCTAATGTCAAAAAAATTTCATCCTTAGTAACGCAACTCAATGTTAGAACATATCCTCATATTATTTTGCATAAATATGAACAGAAGGCAAGAAATTTATCAGTACACGCCTCAACCAGTATAGAGGGTAATCCATTACCCCTTACCGATGTCAAAGCGCTTTTGAAATCACGGCCGGAATATATCAGGGATACTGAACGAGAAGTTTTGAATTATAACAATGCCTTGATTTGGCTTGAGCAGAAACTTAAGAAGTCATCTCCATTATCTATCACACACGAGGTCATCTATAAAATTCATACCCTCGTTATGGACAATCTTATGAATGAAGCACAACTTCAGGATTACCGGAATGAGCCAGTATTCGTCAACGATCCGCATGAACATAAAACAATATATTGGCCTCCGGATCAGCAAGAGGTCAATAATTTAATGAGAGAACTCATTGAATTCGTTCATAATAGTCAAAACACTGTGGATCCATTGATAGTATCGGGGATATTTCATAAACAATTCGTGATAATACACCCGTATGTTGATGGAAACGGAAGGACTGTTCGACTTGTGACAAAAGCGCTCCTCGCTTCTATGGGATTAAATACGTTCAATTTATTCAGTTTTGAAAATTACTACAATAATAACGTTACGAACTATTTTACAAATTTAGGAGAACTAGGAAATTATTATGACATAGCGGATAAAATTGATTTTACTCCCTGGTTAGTCTACTTTACGGGAGGAATTATTGACGAACTCCATCGGGTCAGCAAAGAAATAGAAAAAGAAATAATAACTCCTCAGAGCGTATTGACTGACGACGAGAAAAAAATGCTCGCCTATATTGATATGAACGGATTTATTACAGATAAAATTTATTCCACGATAACGGAACGGGCAAAGGCGACTCGCAATCTTGATTTCCAGAAACTTATTTCAATGAGAATGATCAGGACAGAAGGAAAAGGGAAGGCAACATATTATAAAAGAGCATAGCTCTGAGGAACTCTAAATCATCTTTGCGTCGGGGGCAATGCCTGCCCGCCCCCGTCTGCCGGCGGGCAGGTCTGGAGGGGATGACGTTCGGACTTATTTTATTTTCACAAATTCGCCATCATGAGGAAGAAGGTCTCGAAGTTTGATATTGTTTTCTTGCCCAAATAGTATTTCGGTATCGAGATTGTTTGGATCTATTTGTTTAATAAATTCACGACACCTACCACAAGGGGGAAGAGTGAAAAGTTCACCTTTTTCATTTTTCCATGTCGCTACGATTCTTTCTATTTTACTTTCTCTTTCCGTTACCATGGCAGCAATTGCCCCATGTTCTGCACAAAAACCCATACCAGAACTGGTGTCAATGTTTACTCCGGTATACACATTTCCTTTATCTGTAACTAACGCACATCCAACATCCCCCACGGTATAACCGTTAATAGTTTTGGGGTTAATTACTGATGCGGATTTTTGAATGAGATCGATGTTATTAATTCCGTCCATGAGTTTATTGTATCAAAAAATCGAATATCCATTGAGGGTAGGATAAAATTTAAGAAGAAATGTGTTTATTATTGAAAGTAGTTATTAACTGAAAAATTATATTGATTGATGAACATGTGTTTAAAGTGATATATATTGTTTGTTTCATAAAAAAGTATCATTGCCTTAATATAATAAATAATGTCTACATCACGATATGACAATGGATATAAATCGTGTGCGATCAAAATAGCATTAGCTAAAGTTCGACTCGTTCTTTTATTACCATCCACAAACGGTTGCAAGTAAGCAATCATCAGTGCCGTAAGTAATGCTTTTGTTAATGGAAAATCAATTTTGTTTGTCATGTTAGCAATTTTTTTTAACGCAATTTCAATTTCCTCTGGATTACTCAGTGGCACATATTCAGTCCCCGTAATTGCAACTTTGTTTTTTCTAATTCCTGATGAAACTTCTAAATCTTTGGTTAAAATACTATGGAGGTCGAGAATTATATTAATAGTTAGTTCTCTAAACTTGTTTGGATTTTGCAAAATATAGTCAATTGCGCTTTTGTGGTTGAGAATCATTTGAGCCTCATATTTGGTATGTCCAACTGCTTCCTTCATTTGTTTAATTAAAATTTCAGTTTCAAGTAATGAATACGTATTACCTTCAATCTTTGAAGATTTCCAAGCGAATTCTACTGTGAAACGTTCTATTTCTCTTTTTAAAATACTTGGGTCAAGAAATTTTTTCTGTACACTAAGTTTTTTTGATATTGAGATAAGCTGTTTTTTTTCTTCATCTGAAAAAGCATTTTTGAATTTATTAATGATGTCTGAATTAAATTTTTTTGGCCCATTAACTCTAATTTGTGAATTTTCTTTAAAATACTCTTCGATATCTATATATTTTAAAAAGGGCTCTTGTAAAGAGATGTATATGGTATTTTTTCCATTTCCTTGAGTCTTAATAAATTTTTGTATCTTGAGGAATGCCAGCTCTCTCATTAAAGTAGCTTTTGATATAGGAAAGTAATTCTTAATCTTTTCTGAAATTTCTACACCCGTAATTGGTGTTAGAGAAATAATATCTAGAATTTTTACTTGACGCGGGGTTAATATCGTACCATTCATATGGATAAATCGTCTCAAAATGAGACGTATTTGTCAACATCATGGGACGAATAGGGATTTAGATTGAGACCTGCTTTGCTTCGGGCGATGGCCCACTTCGTTCCACCTGCGTCAAGACTACGGCGGACGCGGTAAAACTACGAGGGCGGCACGACGATGTTCGGACTTTTTATTCGGGGTCTATTTAGGAATTGTTGTCCACCATTTCACTTACAACTTTTATTAAGTTAGAGTTTTTCCAAACACTATTGTTGTAAAGTATTCCGGGGTTGTTATTAAAGAGATGGTTGAAATAGTATTTTACTGGTGGGAGAATGTTTTCTTGTGTTGATAGTAGGTTTTTATCTATCCATTGAAGCGTTCCTTCTTCATTATTTTTTGTGTCAAATGATTGATTTTCTATATTGGCAAGAAATCCAAAAATTATATATTGTTCATTTCGATCAATATGATGATGGATCGCAATAAACTTTAATTGTGTTTCGTTAGGGGATAGCGAGATGGCGGTTTCTTCCTTCGTTTCACGAATTGCTGTGGCTAAAGGATTTTCGCCTTCTTCAATGTGGCCACCAGGAAATGTTAGCCAACCTGGAAACGCCTTTTTTGTTTCGCTTCGTTTCAGCATTAAGACTTTATGATTTTGTATCAGGCAGATGTCTACGGTAAAAATAGTTTTAGCAATATCTGCAAGATGGTTTGATGTTTGAGACATGGTTTGAGTATATCAAAAAGTTCGAATGTCCATTGAGGGGTAGGACAAAATTGACTAAATTTGAGGCTAAAAAATATTTGCTCCGGGCAATGGATGATGTTCGGACTTTTTACAATTCGTTTTAATAATCCCAGCCTGATAAAGTTGTCAGTAATAGAAGATGCTAAAATATGTCTATGATCATTCGTGAAGCTGTTCTATCAGATGTTCCCTCACTAGCACAACTAGCGCAAAATTCTTATATTAGACCTGTTGCCAATTAGCTGATTGTTTTTTCCACGATGAAGCGTTTGG
>CAYHQC010000069.1:0-5209 GCA_964358845.1 uncultured Gammaproteobacteria bacterium
TCCAAACGCTTCATCGTGGAAAAAACAATCAGCTAATTGGCAACAGGTCTAATGTTTGTTACTATGTTTCGAAACATAGTAACAATGAAATATCGTTCGTCAAATAATTCGTGTTATTGATATAATCACACTATGGAGAAAATGTTTGGGTATATTTCACTCACCTCAGGCGTCAGGTTGTTTTCCAATCCAAAGTGTGATTAAATGACAAAGGTTCTTATTTTGTATATATATGGATATTGAAAATTCGCCAGTTGAGTCTTCAGCGCCTCGTGTACAATATGCAGGATTTTGGCTTCGTTTTCTTGCATACTGGGTGGATTTTTTGTTGCTATTTCCCTTGGGTATTATTATTCAGAACATGCTTGGTATCAATGCATTTGCGATATTTACTGCAAACTCTTTAGCCGATGTACAAAGATTACAATCTTCTCCAAATCAACTATTGAGTCTCATAGCGAGTGTTGGAGTTGGCATGGTCTACTTTTTTATATTCTGGGTTCATTATGATGGTGCGACCCCTGGAAAAAAGGTGTTGGGCATCAAAATTATTCGAGAAAATGGAGAAAAAATTACGTATCCCGTCGCTATTATCCGTTACATAGGATTTTTGTTGTCTTCAGCAACCATTTTCTTTTTTGGATTAGGATTTTTATGGGTCATTTGGGATAAGAAAAAGCAAGCATTGCACGATAAAATTGCTGGAACGTTGGTCATAAGAACGGGACAAACAAAACTTGCTTTTGGTATTTTATTGGCGCTGCTATCTCATGTGATATTTTTTGGATATATGGGCGCAATGATATATAAGGGTGTTCGATTATCACTAAATGAACGTAGCAAAGGGAATGTGAGCGAGACTGTTATACAAGATAATCTGCAAGAAAATCAAACAAAAGATAAAGAGAAAATACTCTCTTACGCACCATCAAGTTGCGGACTTACTATTCCTATACCAAAAGGCACTGACACGATTGATGGAAAAGATAGAAAATGGCTATTTGAAGAGGTGCCACTTGCCTCAAGTAGTTTTTATGTATTAGATACGGATGTATATAGTACCAAGGAGGTACAGGGAGTATTTTTGGGCTATAAAGACGCATCAGCGCGTCTAGGCGGAAATAGCTTTAGCTCAGCGTTTCCCGGTTTAAACATATATTGTGCCGACAACACAAAATCATACACGCTTGATGAATTTGTCTCTCTTGCCCTAGCTAACAAAAATTATACGGTTGAGGTAAAGAAAAAATCCTATTGGGGAGAGGTGGAACTCGTCCCAATCACGCTTCAGGGAAAAAATGAGAGTGGCAAAGAATTTCGAGATATAGCCACTTTGGGTGTCACCAAAGATCAGAAAAAGATTCTGTATATTAGAATTTGGGGTGTGGATGATAAAGATCCTAACAAAGTAGCTATTGAGGAAGACGTAAATATAATCTTGAGGAATCTTCAATATCGAGCCGTTTCTTCTGATGTGGGCACCGATTCCGGGCAGTAGTTTGATTCTCTATAGATTTCTACACATGACGCTCTCGCCCTTGTAAAGGAATAGGAAAGACGGAGTTATAGCGCTAGAATTCTTCTAGTAGAAAATTTTTGGCGAATATCGTATAATGAGTGTCTTGAGAGCGTAAATGAACGAATCCACTCTATATAAAACTATGGTTAAAACAACTAAAACGAAAGTGGCTAAAAAAGAGGTCACGAAAGTAAAAAAATTTGTTGTTAAGGAAATTGCTCCAAAAAAAGTTAAGAAAGTCGTTAAAGTGGCCCCACTTCGTCCTGCAAAGCGGGACTCCGCGGGACAAGTAAAAGTTTCTAAAGTAAAAAAGACAGGGGAATCTGTTGCACCATCCCCAGAAAAACAGGAAGTTATATTGCAATTTGCGGTAGCCCCCGGAGACACGGGAAGTCCAGAAGTACAAGTAGCACTTCTTACCAAAAGGATTGCAAATCTCGTAGATCATTTAAAAACGAATAATCATGATAATCATTCTCGACGTGGATTACTTGGCATTGTGAGTAAACGACGAAGATTGTTAAATTATCTTGAGAAAAAAGACGCAAAACGATACAAAGGTATTAAAGCCAAATTAGGCTTAAGTTAACATACTGCTTTACACTCGGGAACATAGACGTTTATGGGGTGGAGGATAGAGTATAGAAAGTACGAGACACTTCTATTTTCTCTCTTCAATCCCTTAAAAACTCTATACCTTCCTTTGAAAGTTATATAAGCAGAGATAGTATGAAAATAATTTCAAAATCCCGTGATATAGCAGGGAAAAAATTGACGCTTGAAGTGGGCAGATTTGCCGAACAAGCATCTGCCGCCGTGATGGCGCAATATGGCGAGACGCAAGTATTAGCAACCGTAACAGCATCAAGTAAAGAAACAGCCCTTGATTATTTTCCGTTAAGTGTTGAGTATGTAGAACGATTGTACGCAGGTGGAAGGATTAAAGGATCACGATGGGTCAAACGAGAAGGAAGACCCACTGATGATGCAGTATTGGCGGGACGGGTCATAGACCGATCAATCCGACCGCTTTTTCCGAAAGCATTTAAACGAGATGTACAGGTTATTATCACCGTATTATCCGTTGATGGTGAAAATGATGCAGATGTGTTGGCACTTGTCGCAGTTTCTGCAGCCATTGCTATCTCACCCATTCCATGGAATGGCCCCATAGCTGGAGTCCGTGTAGGATACGTGCCACAAGAAGGTGGAGAAGGGATTATCGTCAATCCGACCACTACTCAACAATCCTTAAGTGAATTTGATTTCATTGTTTCTTCAAATAAAGACAAGGTGGTCATGCTTGAGGGCGGATTTTGTGAGACACCAGAGGCAGTTGTATCACAGGCTGTGCGAGAGGCAAAAAATGCGAATGTCGAAATTATTGGCCTTATTGAGGAGTTGGTGAAAGAAGTAGGCAAATCAAAATTTGTATTGCCTGAAGTATCCCAAGCCGATGATTTAAAGCACAAAATTGAAACGGATTACAAGAAAGAAATGGATGCCGCATTTGCCAAAAAAGCTGAAAAAGAATTTGGCGGTGAAGAAGTCGGACTTTTGGCCAAAACAATCGCAGAAGCATATGAAGCGGTCTATTCAGTCAAAGATATAGAAGCAGCACTAGACGCATTGTTTAAAAAACAGGTGCGTGAAAATGTCATCAAACTTGGTAAGCGCTTTGATGGTCGTAAATTGGATGAAGTGCGTCCGATTGAAATTGAACTTGGTATTTTGACCAGAACCCATGGAAGTGCTAGTTTCAAACGCGGACAAACACAAGCCTTAACCATTGCAACGTTGGGAGCTCCAAGTTTGGCACAACTAATCGAGAGTCCAACAGGAGAAGAGACTCGTCGCTATATTCATCACTATAGTATGCCTCCATACTCAGTCGGTGAGACGGGTCGCGTAGGTACACCATCCAGACGCGAAATCGGACACGGAGCACTCGCAGAACGAGCACTTCTTGCCGTCATTCCATCAGAAGATGTATTTCCATATACGATCCGTTTAGTTTCTGAGATTATGAGCAGTAATGGATCGACATCTATGGCATCTACCTGTGGATCGACCTTGGCTCTTATGGATGCAGGAGTTCCTATAAAAGCACCTGTCGCTGGAATTTCTATCGGACTTATGGCAGAGAAAGATTCATTTACGTTACTTACTGACATATTAGGCATTGAGGATTTCTCAGGCGATATGGACTTTAAAGTAGCGGGTACAATGACGGGCATAACCGCAATCCAGCTTGATATGAAGATTGATGGTATTACCGATGCCATTATTGATGAAACGCTTGAGCGAGCAAAGGTGGCTCGCTATATGATACTTGAGAAAATAGCCAAGGTCATCGACGCACCAAGATCAAAGCTTTCTCAATATGCACCAAAAGTGCAGATCGTAAAGATTCCTGTCGAGAGAATTGGCGATGTGATAGGACCGGGCGGCAAGATAATAAAAAATATTATTGCGGCAACGGGGGCAATAGTCGACGTCAATGATGATGGATCTGTCTTTATCTCGGGTGTGCTGCAAGAGGGAGTGGACCGCGCTGTCACATGGGTGAAAGGGTTGACAGAAGATGTCATAGCAGGCACAGAATATGAGGGAACAGTCACACGAATACTCAATTTCGGTGCGTTTGTCGAAATACTTCCCGGGAAAGAAGGCATGGTTCACGTCTCACAAATGAGTACGGGATTTGTCAGTGATCCTAATGAAATTGTAAAAGTAGGGGACAAAGTCAAAGTGCGTGTACAAGAGGTGGATGATCAGCGACGCATTAATCTCTCCATGCTTTTTGGAGAAGATGCCAAAGCCAAACCAGACTCTCGTCCATCCGACAGAGGTCCACGAAGAGACGGTGGCGACCGCGGCGGCCGAGGTGGCGGATTTAGCCGAGGTCCGAGGAGATTTTAATTTTAGCGGACTATTGAAGTAATTACGCTAAGTATATAAAATACCTACATATGGTAGAAACCATCGCAGTTACACCGAAGCCGAGAGAATCAACTGTGAAATCAATACGATCCCGTATTGACTTACTGTTTCATCCAGCATCGAGTGTAGCGCTTAATCAGCTCCAGTCTATTATAGGTTCACTTCCCGATCAAACATCAGCTGTTCTTAAAGAAAAGCTGAAAGAGCAGGCTGGTAACCTTCGGTTTGATTTATCGAAAAAAGACAGAAGCTTGGTGACGAATTCATTAATAGAATCAGCGTTCTATCCAACCGTTGGAACTTTGATAGGCAGTATTGTTGGCAGCGTAGTGACGCTTGGCAATCCTTATGGAGGGTTTGCAGGTGCGGGTACTGGCATATTGCTCGCTTTTCAAAAACCTTCTGTAGCGGAAAAACATGGGATGAAAATAAAAAAGGCAGTGGCTATTGAGCGAGGGAGATTAAAAGAGAGTCTGAACAATAAGAAGCCAGAAAATACTGAAGAACAAGTCTCTCGTATTATGCTAGCGATAACCAATCCTGATGCGGTTTTGACTAAAACGGATTCGCAAAAGATTTCTGCAGCTTAGTGGGTAGTTCTATCAAATTATAATATTGTTCCCCGCAGACAGGGCTTTCTTTACACTTTACTGCGCTGAATTTGTTATGATGAATGTATGTCAAAGCTTCTCGATGAAGTGAGTGCACTTCGTAAAAAAATACAAACAAGCCATATCCCTCCTGATT
>CAYHQC010000070.1:0-5190 GCA_964358845.1 uncultured Gammaproteobacteria bacterium
CCCGAGAGCTAACAATTAGGCACGAAGTTTATGGGGTGATAGAAGTCAGGAAATATAACATTTGGTGAAGGAAAAATTATCGGCTTTCCACGTAAACTTCCTGATATCAATCGAGGGAAAATAATAATATTGGAAACTGACGGTCAAAAAACGACGATGGATCTACATGGACAAATGACCACTGATCAATATGGAAGACAACGATGTATCATAAAACAACAACCTGTCGGATTTGCGACTCATAGAGTAGATATAGCTGTTGTAAAGCGATACCGACCTTCAAGAAAACACAATTAAAGGCCAATAGAAGCGCCAATTTATACGCTAGACAAGAAGTTGTAACATATTTTTTCGGACCCACTCGAGATTTCGAACTTTTGTCGACAAATCAAGCTGAATGTTTACGCCAGAAGCTACTCCTAACCAAATCCTCACACAGTGCGTCCCCCATTTGGGATCAGTATATAGAATTGGTTTTCTGGTATTTCCAAAGGTATCTGTGCTCATCTTTACTATTTCATCTACTGACAGTGATGTGTTTATGTCTATGTGAATATGTGGCATCCAGTATAATAAATCTTCTGGAATTTCATGAGGTATCACAACAGGCAACAGCTCAATCATCGGATCCTGCCAGTTTCTTTTGTCTCCGATAAAATACCATTTCGCCAAATCAACTGATTCCATTTCGTAAAGATGCCACGCTGTATTTGAAACATGCTCAATAATTCGTTCTCGCTCATCTTCTTGAGAGGAAACGGTATAACAAAACCCAATGTGATCGAGACGTTTGATATGAGATTGTAATCGCTGTACGAATGCACCGATGTCAACCATCGATAAAAATTCGTCAGGAACATTCGATCTTGCCATAAACACACTATTTGTTAGCGAGGCAACTACTGATTCAATAGAATCCTTTGTAATCCAAATTAATTCTTTACCACAAGCCGAAACAACAATTTTTTCAGAAATGAATTGAGAAAAATTCGGGCATACCGAAAATAATCTCATAACTTCAAACGCTTTAGCGCCAACTTGTTTCATAGAACCAATTTACTCTAATGAATCGATTCATTAGAGTTCTATCTATTTATCTTGATGTCACTTTTCCACTAAAATGCAGTAATATCCCGATGCTCAGTGGCAGAATTGGCAAAATATACAGCCACTGTTTGGCAAGCGTCACTTGATCACCATACGAAAGATATATGTATAAGAAAAGATAACTGACAACCCGAAGTATTCCCAACACAATATCGCGTTCTAACAAAAAGTGATACTTATGTCTCCAATGTTCGCCAACAGCATCCATCGCTTGAAACATCATGGTTGATATCGATGTATTAAGAAACGGTATCGTAAATCCAGAAACTATGACAAACAGCCACAGTCCGATGAGATTTTGTGCGTAGGCAAATATTAAAATTCCAAGAGAAAGACCGATTGATCCCACCCAAAAAAGCCAAGGGCGCTTGCCTAATAATTTAGCGCTCGCAATCCCACCTATCGTTCCCAAGAGATACCCCGCAGATTGCGCAACGCCAATCCAAAGTTCTTGACGAATAATAAGGTAAAATAAGATTCCTGTAACAGTGCCTAACGCTGTGTCGTACAAACCAAGAAACGCTTGCTGCCACAAAACAAGACGCCATGCGATCGAGTGGTTTTTGGTAAAAAGATCATGATAAAAAAATAATGGTGTCTCATGACTCGGTAATTTTCCAATAAACAACACTATGGAGAAAAGTAGCAAAGATACAAACAAAAACAGTATCGCGTACCCCGCGCTAATACCAAAATAGAGCGTCGTACCCGCCACTGTGATAATAGCACCTCCCAAAAAAGGAGCGATTGCACTCAAAAAACTTATGACCGCATTAGCATATCCAAAGTAATGCTCACGTGATCCAGAGTTACTAAAAATATATTGATTGTAATTAAATGACATCCAAAACATCGCGCTTCCAAACCCACTAAATATCGCCAATGGGATAAGGTACTGCACCGTTTTTCCTTGCAACAAAAATAATAAGAAATAGAATAGTGCACCACATGCAATACCAATTTTCATCATGAGGCCCGATGAAATTTTACGCAAAATCCACCCCGAGGACACGACAAATACCAAAAGTGATATAAATGACCACAATTGAAAAAATATCGTCGTACGAAGATCACTGTGAGCAAATAAAAATATCGTGACAAATATCCACGCTAACCCACTGGCAAAATAATCTAAACCTTGAATGATGATAAGATTCCGCTCGTCGCGAGAGAGGACGGTCATATGAGGCTATTATACATGTATCGCGCACATGACGTGTTATCGAAGCGATTGACGCGTGGATCGCTCCATTTTTCGTTTCCATTTATCTTTCCCTGCCTGTATCCAATCTGTATGATACGCCGGATGTAATTGATCGAGTAATTCTTCAAATCGATCGAAAACTTTTTGCCAATCCGATTCTTTAATAATCCGCTGTATGATTTGGCTCGTTTGTGGTTTGACATTTTTTAACCACGAACTCACTGAACAGATAGACGTATCTGTGACATGAAGCGTGCGCTTAATATCAACAGGACGTTTTCCGCGTAATAGTAATACAGCGACCGTAAATCGCTTCGCAAGCATCATTTCTTCAGTAGTGGTGAGCAAATCAGAAAAGAATGAAGAAACCGTTGATGCATTTCGAAGAGCGGATAACGAACTCCAGAATTGCCGAAACATTTCTTCTTCAAGCGCTTTATCAAGCTTATATTTAGACAACTGAACCATAGATACTACAATAAATCGATTTAATATAGTTAATCATATAATTATAAAAATTTCAAGATTGAAAATAATATTCAGCGGCAATTTACAAATCAGAACATACTATACATCTTTTATCGTATCATCTTTGCATATACCAATAGCGCTTTTCTGAAGAAAATTTTTCGACAGCGTAGCGGAGCATGGTACGGGGCATCATTGTTGCATGCTTTTTCAAAAACTCCTCCTCTGCTCTTAAATCGACGTTCCCTATCTCACGCAAGCACCAGCCGACTGCTTTATGAATCAAATCTTCTTTATCGTGAAGTAAAATTTCGGCGATTGCAAAACTATCTAAAAAATCTTTTTGTTTTAAAAAAACAAATGTCGCTAATACTGCTATCCGTCGTTCCCAAAGATTATTTGACTTTGCTAATGTATAAATAAGTTTCCGCTTTGATTTTTGATGGAGTAAATATTCCCCTAATATTTTTGGCGCTGATAAATCCACAAGATCCCAGTTATTTATATATTTCGTATTGTGTAAATAAAGATCAACTATTTGTTTTCGCTCTTCATCACTTCCCTTTTCAAACTTTCCGACCAAAATAAGAAGGGCAGTCAACCTATATTCGTGAATATTATTTTGTAATAACTCTAAAACCTCTCGATGCATCAAATCCTTATTCTTTTTTGCGACTGTTCTCTGGTGTGGAACGGTAAGTCCTAAAAACACATCTCCCTCTCCATACTCGCCTTTTCCTGTTTTAAAATATTTTGCTAATAAGACAGACCTAGATTTATTTGCCAATATATTTAGTTCATTTTGAATACTCATACAATATAGATTATAATACCCTCCTTATGACAAGCAAAGAGCACATACAAACCCCAAAGCAAGAATACTCTGCGTGGAAAGAACATAGTACAGGGACATCTTCTGTCTCCATATTTCTTTCTGATGAACAAGGGAGACTGTTGATGGTGCAGGATCTTGACAAATATGGAGGCAAATGGTCGCCAATTGCAGGATATATAGATGATTTGGATCATGAAGAGCCAGAGGCTGCCGCTATACGTGAAGCCAAAGAAGAATTAGGGCTCAATGTCCGATTGGAAAAACTTCTTGGTGTATGGCACTACTATGAAGACAAAGATAAGGCAAACCCTGCTAATGCAAACGAAAAAAGCCAACCCATGCACTTAGGATACGCATACACTGGAGTCATCATAGACGGCAATTTTGAAATGCAAAAAGAAGAAATACAAAATTATGGATTCTTTACCGAAGAGCAGTTTCGACTCCTTCTCTCTGATGACAGGATAAAAACTCCTCAATACAATGCAGTCGGATACACGCTCTGGAAAAACGGCGTACGGCACCCACTTGACGTCGTACAGACAAAAGGCTCATCCCAACGTACTACTCTCCGCTAAACACTGTTTGGTACTCATCTCGTTTCTATCTTCATCCATGCGTTTTTGCTACACTATGTGCACGTATGATTACCGAAGTTATCTTTGATGTCGAAACACAAAAACTTTTTTCTGAAATTAGTACCAATGATCCTGCTGACCTTCTCATCTCCATCGTTTCCGCATACGTTCGGCAAGTTGATGAATTTCAGCATGAACTGAAAGGAGAAATGAAAAGCTTTTGGGTATCGGATCTTGATGGATTATGGCCACTAATGGAGTCTGCCAAACGCATCATCGGATTTAATACCATAAAATTTGATGTGCCCGCACTTTCGCTCCACGCACCAGAAACTTTCGCCAAAATGCCGCATTTAGACATCATGCAATCCGTGCGCTCGGCGCTCGGACATTCATTAAGCCTCTCCAAATTAGCCATTCATACGTTAGGCAAAGACAAGACAGATGTAGGCACAAACGCCGTGGAGTACTGGAAAAAACATGATGAAGCGTCACTTTCGAAATTAAAATATTACTGCGAAGCAGATGTACTGCTCACCAAAGAACTCTATGATTACGGCGTGATAAACAAACACTTAAAATATATGGATAACTTCAACAATATCCAAAGCTTTCCTGTTGATTTCTCCTACCCTAAAGACGTCATCGACGCGTCGAGACAAATTGGAATGTTTTAATCTTTCACTCCATGCTATATTTCCATTTGTTCAGGGGAAACATGATGAATCTCTACATGCATCTCAGAACTCGAACGACGAAAAAAACTAACATTCTCCAAAATAAATTTCACATGTCTGTCTGAGGAGGTAACATCTACCAAATGAGTTACCAACGAAGGATCTCTTATATCAATTATTGTTGCAACTGCAATTTTGCCCAAAGGTATATGGGTTAAATTTCGCAACCCACTAATAACTGTTCGTACTCGCATACTTTTGTATATAAGACTTGTTGCGATATAGCTTCATTTAATAGCTGTGATGAGAGGTTTTGGAGAG
>CAYHQC010000071.1:0-4999 GCA_964358845.1 uncultured Gammaproteobacteria bacterium
TATACAAAAATCCAAAAGCTTTGGCATAATTCCCTTTTATGTATGGCGCGATCATTCTCCACAAAAATGTCACATAAAGAACAAATATAAAAAATCCGCCAATAAATCCTAACTCTTCTATAAGGGTTGCAAATATAAAATCTGTATGAAATTCCGGCAAAAACCTCATATGACTTTGTGTTCCCATCCCCAAACCCTTACCAAACAACTGTCCGCTTCCTACCGCAATCATAGCTTGCAAAGCATTATACCCGGCACCCTGCGGATCTAAACTTGGATTTACAAATGTCAAAATACGACTCTGTTGATACGGTCTTAAATGCTCCCACAACACCGGAAATAAAGTACCGCCTGCTATTGCAATAACAAAAAGTGCAAGGATCGGAAATCCGCCCGCCACCATCATAGCGACCCACGACGACAGATAGACTATACTCGTCCCTAAATCCGGCTGTTTGAATACCAAAAGAAAAGGAACTACCCAGACAAGAAGATGTACAAACCATGTGCGCGCCAACTTAGGATTCATGACACTTATAAGTCGTGCCATATAAAGAATGATAAAGGGCTTTACTATTTCAGACGGCTGAAGCTGTTGGCTGCCAATTACTATCCATCTTGTCGCACCTCGTATTTCAGGCCCTAAATAAGAAAGACTTAATAATAGAATAGAAAAAGCATATCCGTACGGCGCAAACCACCAAAGAATCGCGACATCAAGTTTAGACGCCCCCCACACAATACCTGCACCAAGAATCAAAAAAATAAGCTGCTGCCAAAAAAAAGCCTTATCAATAGTCAAAAGCACAAAAAGTCCCACAAAACTCAATAAAATAAGCGACAAAACCATGACCCAGTCTGTGTGGGAGTTTCTTATTGTGAGAGTATGGAAAGATGCTCGGTCCATGCGATGCTATCGGAAAGCGTTTCTTTTTGTATAAATGCGATATGATTATCCTGCAATAAAACTTTATGATTATTTGGCAGTGATACCGCTATATGTTCATCTATTCTACACCCTTTTTCTTTGCGAAGAATTTGAATATCGCGAACCAACTCTCGAGAAAGACCGAGACTTTTAAGTTCTTCGGTCAAAACAGTATCAAACACGACATCCAAACCCTCTCCCTTTCTATACTCAACCCTCAAGACGTTTAACTCATCTTTAAGCACAGCAAGCATGGCTTCCGGCAAAACATGATCATGAGTAATTGAAACTGACGCTAATGGTTGACGAAGCTTTATTGAAAGCAACTTTCGTACCGCGTGCGCCTTTTCAACCACGACACGAACTGTTTTCATGTGTTCCAAAAGTGTCACGTCAACGACATTTCCGTCGGTGGTCGGCCATAACGAAAGATGAACTGAATCTTCGCTCTTCCATAGATTCTGATACACACGCTCAGCTATAAATGGCGTCAACGGCGCTAAAAGACGTGAAAGTATAGAAAGCACCCATCCTAATACATTTTGTGACGAAACGTCTGAGGCTATACGATCACGACTCCGTCGCAAATACCACGTCGAGAGATCATCGATATATTCAAGTAACACGCGACAGAAAGAAATCGTGTCATACCCATCCATGGCAGTAGTGGTCGATTGTATCGTCTCGGTAAGTCGCATCAGTATCCACTGGTCCATAACGTGAGTAGCCTTTGGCCAAGTCTTTGGTGGTTCATTTTTACAATATAATTTATAAAAGGCAAAAACATTCCAAAAAATAGAAATCACTTTCTGATACATCTCTTTGACACCATCTTCAGAAAAGTTAATATTCTCCGACTTCATCACCACTGATCCCATCAGATAAAATCGCAACGCGTCCACACCGTATTTTTCGATAAATACAGTCGGATCGGGATAATTTTTCTTCGACTTGCTCATCTTCGTTCCGTCGATGGCAAGAATGGTACCCGTTGTCACGGCATTTTCAAACGTATGTTTGCCAAATAAGGCAACTGACATGACATGCAGTGTATAAAACCATGCACGCGTTTGCGCGATGTATTCCGTGATAAATTGTGCAGGATGAATTTTTTCAAATAATGCATTATTTTCTTTAGGATACCCCAATGATGCAAATGGCATGCTTCCACTTTCCACCCAACAATCAAATACTTCTGGAATTCTTTTGCCCTTTATCGTTTTTTTATCATCTACCCATACCTCTATATCATCGACAAACTCCCGGTGAATATCGGTAAGTGTTTCAACTTGTTTTGGATCCACCGCCCATTTTTTCAACTCTTCTACAGATCCAATTATTCTTGTTTTGGCGTTACTGTTAACTGTTAACTGTTTACTGTTAACTTCCCTCCAAACTGGCATCGGCGTACCCCAGTAGCGAGACCTTGAGATGTTCCAGTCAGGAGCTCCCTCTAACCCCTTGCCAAACCTTCCGTCTTTTAAATGCGAAGGATACCAATTGATGTGCGCGTTTTCGCAAAGGAGCTGCGGCTTGATTTTTTGAATATTGATAAACCACGCAGGAATGGGAGCATGATAAAGCTTCGTCTCACAGCGATAACAGACAGGGACACTGTGGCTACGATCTTTTGTATCATAAATAAGTCCTCGATTCATCAAATCCTCATTCACCAAAGGATTTACCTTCAGCATAAACATTCCAGCCCATGGAGTGACTTCAGGCTTTAACTTTCCTTCCAAATCGACGTGCTCTACCAGTTGAATGTTATGCTTTAGCATGACGCGATAATCATCCTCGCCATATACCGCAAGCGTCACGATGCCTGTACCTTCTTTTTCTGTCACGTAGTCATCAGCGACTACCACACCCGCTTGTTCTCCATTTTTACGTGGATAAAAGTCATAATGCAATTTGAATGTAAATTTCTCAAGATCTTTGCCTTTGTACGTCTCAACAATTACGTAAGGTTCATCTTTTAACATCGTTACTGTATTTTTCACGAGTATATAATACTCATCACCTTGTTTCACTTTTACATACTCGTGCTCTGGGTGTACTGCGAGTGCAGGAGTTGCTAATTTATTCCATGGAGTCGTTGACCAAGCCAATAAATAGGTGTTATCCAATTCGACCACTTTATACTTGTACGTCGTGCTCGGGCCTGAAAGTTCTTTATAGCTATTATCCATCGCTATTTCAAAGTTAGAAAGAGGTGTTGCACATCGCGGGCAATACAAAATTACTTTTCGCCCCTCATAGATTAAACCCTTTTCATGAAGCGATTTAAACGCCCACCAAATCGACTCCATATACGTTTTGTCCATCGTCTTGTATGAATATTTAAAGTCCACCCAGCGGCCAACCCGATGTATAACCTTTTCCCATTCTTTATCAAATCTTAGTATTGCCGACCGGCACGCGGCGTTAAATTTATCTATCCCCATCTCCTCTATCCCACGTTTGCCGCCCTTTAATTCAAGCTCTTTTTCAATCATATTTTCTATCGGAATTCCATGACAATCCCATCCCCACGTACGATCCACTCTGTAGCCTTTCATGGTCCAGTATCTGGGAATGACATCCTTAGCTATTGAAGCGAGGAGGTGTCCATAATGAGGAAGTCCTGTGGCAAATGGCGGACCATCGTAGAAAACATATCGTTTATTTTCAGGCCTTTGAGAAACTGACCGTTCAAATATCTTTCCTTCATCCCAGTACGAAAGCACCTCATGCTCGCCCTTTGGCACATCATATTTATCTTGAAAGTTTTTGAGTTTAAGGTCCATAGGTGTACCTATTATGCCACAACAAGTTCATGCTCTGCTATACTTTACCCATGCAAGGCATATGGTTTAACAAAAAATATCTTGTCACTTGGTGCATTTTTATCTTTCTTTCGCTTCTTTCTCTGTACATACTTTTTTATCGCCTAGGCGTCGCCCCGCTCGATAACTGGGATGAGGCTTGGTATGGCGATATTACAAAAAATATGCTTGCCACAAACGATTATATTATACCCCATTGGAATAAAGCAGTTCTTATCGATAAAGCACCATTTTACATGTGGTCAAGCGTCTTTTTTGCCAAAATATTCGGCTTATCCGAACTTTCTGTGCGTCTTCCATCAGCACTGAGCGGCTTTGCAGTTATCATCCTAGTTATGTGGTACACGTATACAAAATATGGTCTTTTGCCATCACTCGTTGCTTATTCTTCTATCACGTTAAATAACTTATTTATCTCTCGTACACGAAGCGGAAATTTGGACTCATTAACTACTCTTCTTGTGTTCATTTCTTATTTTGTTATGATTTCCAAACACAAATACCGACTGTTATTTTTAGGCCTGTTATTTGCCATTATTTACCTAACCCGAACTTCTTTTGTAGTTTTTCCTTTGATTATTTTCTTTACACACGAGATACTTTTTAAAAGAAAAGAAATAAGACAAAACATACAACACTATTTGTTGCTTATTCTAACTTTTATTCTCTTGGTGGGCTGGTGGATTTTGATTGGTTATCAGAGAGAAGGGATGGCATTTATTAATTACTACATCTTCAGTTCAGATCAAAGCACCGTCTCAGGGGCATCGATAAACTTTTTTAAACTCGACTATTTTTACTATAGTTATTATTCTCTCCAGAGAAGATTATTTTTCCTTTTTGTAGCAGGCTTAGTACTCTTGCTTCCAAAGCTAAAGAAACAAGAATACTTCCCTCAATTTCTCTTTGCGACAGTTCTACTGCTACTATTGTCTTTTTCTCAACGAACCAATAACTGGTATCTTATGCCATCGCTTCCTTTCTGGTCACTTGTTATCGCGTATGCCGTCTACAGATTAATCGATATTTTTAAACCATTGAAAGTATTTCCCCTTTTACTATGCATTGCTGTTTCCTATATTTCATATCGCACATTTACGCAAAACATCACTCCAATTCTTTATACATCTTCTGCTAAAGGCGAAGCGGCCAGTGGGAAATATCTAGAAACACACGCAAATAAAGATGACACTAGACCTGTTGCTCATTAACCCTCATTAGCCTCATACTGGATACATATGAC
>CAYHQC010000072.1:0-4881 GCA_964358845.1 uncultured Gammaproteobacteria bacterium
TACCGGCATTTATATTTTACCGTTTCTCAGAATATGGTCTTACTATACGGGGTACTCAATATAATTTTTCTTTCAAATATCCACCTTCTTGGATTTCTAATCCAAAATCTCCTCGACCAAGTACTATTTATGATCCAGTTGGGGAACAATCTTTCGAAGTATATTTAGTAAGCGACTTTAATACCTATGATGAATGGTTAGACGGACGAAGACAATCAGAAGTGCAAGAACCCCAAGCACTACAAATTGGGGGGTTGCCTGCTGTAAAAATTGTTGGTAAGGGAATTCGTAAAGATGGAATAGATTTTTATATTATCGACATTGTTATCAGACACAATGAAAAAGTCTTTAATCTTGGTGGTGATTTGAGAAGTCATGACCAAAAAAAGATTGATAAATTTACCGAAATAAATGATCAAATCCTCTCCACGTTCAGATTTCTTGATCAATCAACAGATAATCCAACATCGACATCTTATACATGTCCTTCAAATGGCTATGTGGATTGTATGCCAAATCCAAATGCTGGTGTCCGGTTTGAATGCACTCCCGAAGCGTTTACTTGGTATAAAGCCAATTGCCCAAATTTTAAAGGCGGCGCGCCTTAAGGTCTTCCCGCCTCATCGGCGGGTCGCCGAAGAGGCGACATCGTTTTCGGAATTTGGTTGGCTAAATCCGTCGCATTAAAAAATGGCCCGACGGTTTTATATAATTCATCCCCTGCTTTTTTATTCATAGTACTTCCTGCAACTGTAGCCACAAATGGATCATTTGTACAAGCTAATGCCGCAATAAGACCTGCTAACACGTCCCCTGTCCCCCCCTTGGTCATCCCTGCATTTCCTCCGGTAATAACTTCTGTCTTTTTACCATCAGACACAATATCTTTTTCCCCCTTAAGCAATACAATGCACTTGTATTTTTTCGCAAACGTTTTTACTTTTTCTTTATCAGATATCTTTTGGTCATTGAGTTCTGTGCTCTGAGTTCTCTCGCAGAGCGAGGCAAACTCTCCATGATGCGGCGTCAAAATAGCGTTCTTTGGCATCAAAGAAATATCCATCATTTGAAGAGCCCCCGCATCTATCACCCACTGTTTATTAGAATATTTTTTTAACAATCGGTTCGTCAAATCTTCTGTTTCTTTATTTCGTTCCATTCCGGGACCGATCAGAATACAATCATCTTCCTCTATATAGTTTTCAATATCTTTTCTCTCAATGACTATCCCATTTCGAAACTCTTTTTTTGCTTCTTTAATCAGCTCGTTATTTTCCGGCACTGATGCATAGTGCACAAGATCTACAATGCGTGACGCGACAGTGAGAGACCAAATACTTGCCGCATGAAACAATCGGCTTCCGCCGATAAGAAGAAGTCTTCCGTTTTGCCCTTTGTGTGAGCCCGCAAGAGGGACATGAATATGTTTCATAAAGGCAATCGTATCACGTCTATATCTCCCAGCTCTTTTTCTATATGCGTATCTGCGGTAGTTAAAATGGTTTGTTGTTTTCTCATAAGCGATCGTACGATGTCTCTATGTTTCTTATCAAATTCAGAAAATATATCATCTAATAATACCACTGGACGCTCTCCGTACACATGTTCAACATAAGAAGCCTCCACACATTTAAGCCACAGTACTGCAGATCTCTGCTCTCCCCGACTACCAAACTCTCGTACATTCACCATCGTATGTTTTTTGGGCGTTTCCATAAATATATGAAAATCATCTCGATGCGGTCCTACAAGGGTCGATTTAGAAGCAACTTCTTCGCTGGCGTACTGCAATAACCTTGCTTCATTTATCCGACTCGGCTGATATGATACGCGAAATGTTTTAATATCCATGTCTCTCGCTTTTGTAGTAAACAAAAGATACGCTTCCCTTTGTTTCGTAATATACCCACCGGTTTTAATGAGGAGCTGATCCCAAAATAATAATTGGCTTCGTGTCGCCTGACGTTTATTAATTCTATCCAAAAGCATGTTTCGCTGACGAAGTCCCCGTTCGTACGATGCCAATGATCTTTTATACTCATCATCCGTTTGCGATAACACGGTGTCTAAGTATTTGCGTCTCATGCTGGGGCTATCGGTGACAAGATCTAAATCTTGCGGCCAAAATAGCACAACTTTTAAATTTCTACTCAAATCTGTAGCCCTTCTGGCTATCCCATTTACAAAAAATTTCTTCATCGGTGCTTTTTGTCCCTGAAGCATTCCTTGCGTTATAAATACAGCGACACTCACGCGTTGACTCTCTTTTACAACATTGCCCGTCACCTTTGCCATCTCGTTTTCAAAACGCACAACGTCTCGATCGTGTATCGCCCGAAAGCTTTTGCCAGTGGACAACATCATTATTGCTTCCAAAATATTCGTTTTTCCTGTCGCATTGTCGCCTACAATAAGCGTTACGTTTGGAGAAAATGGAAGAGTAATTTTTTTGTAGCTGCGGAAATTTTGTAATTCAAGGAACGTGAGAATCATTTAATTGTAGTCCCTGCAAATGCTTTATTATCAAGTGCTTGTGAAAGATTCTCCAAATTTTTTCCATTTAAAATTTTTACGGTGATCCCAAACTCTTCTGCCAACTTACTTGCAATGGGATCAAATGGAGCGTTCATCCCGGGATGCCACGACTCACCAACCATGGCGCGATACTCTTGCCACGTGGCATTGCTCATGGGCTTGGCATCAGAACATTTTTTAGGATCTTTGGTGTACACCTGATCCACATTGGTCATGTTTATAACTTCCCGCATACCATAATCTTGGCAAAGCGTTACCGCACAATAATCAGTACTCCACCCTGGCTTCCAGCCTGCAGCAATTGCTACCGCTGCATCAATTTTTAAAATCACTTCGTAATGTTTGATTACCCGTGGGTCAGCGATATCCTGAAATACCGTTCGTACCAATTGTGCGTTTAAACGAGTCGCATGAACCCCTAGCCAATCTGCATCCGAGTCTGTGAGGTCTTGCCCTCTTACTGTACTTGCGGCCTTTTGATAGTGTCTTGTGATAACACCTCCACCCACCACAATAAAAAATCTCCGTTTATGTACGGCAACTTGATTACGGATAAAATCATGAAACTTTGAAAGGAAATCGGTATCAATACCGCCCTCTGGTACTATAAGAGAGCCTCCAAGTGAGAGTACAAATGCCGAAGTAGATTGTTGCATGAGATAAATCTTATGCTATCATTATCCTTCTAATCGTGCAAATGAGCCACTTTTCTTTGCCTCGGCATACGTGCGATCAAATATAATCCATCCAATCGCCATCCAAAGAGCATTTAATACTGTCGCCATTATGAGTGCGCGCCAATCTGTGACCCCTGTTGTTATTTGCCCGCGGATGGTTTCAAACACATACGTCACGGGAAATCCGTATGCTATCCATCGAATAGAATCAGGGAGCACCGTCACGGGATAAAAAACTGCACCGAATGGCTGAACTAAGAAAATAAGCGCCCACGAAAGGGACTGTACTTGTGTACTGAAACGAAAAATAAGGCTTAATACCATAAGCCCCGTCGCCCATGAGAATATAAGGAGCTCGAGATAATAAATCGGCAGCATCCAACCTATGGAAAAAATGGAAAAATGATAGAGAAAAAATGCAACAACAGAGGTCATTCCTACAGCCAACAACGATTTGACCGCTCCGGAAATCATCTGTCCGACGATATACTCCCCCATAGAGAGTGGAGAAATGAAGAGACTGCTAAAGCTTCTGGACCATATTTCCCACAGCGCTCCTACACAGATCGCATACTGTCCCACCCATACAATCTGCCAAAATATCATGCCAACGATGACAAAAAGTCCCCGCTGATCACCAGCTTGAGCAAAAGACGCAGCAATCAATACATAAATCCACGTTTGTATAAATGGATTCCAAAAAATATCCACCCACGTTTCTGTACTATGCCAGAAATGATACCACGTGTGAATCAAAACAATTTTTAATCGGTTACTGCTCATTTTGTGTAACTTCCTTTCGCTATTGATAAGAACACATCTTCCAAATTTGGTTTTTCGACATCGATATTTGTTATCCAAATCTTTTCTTTCGCAAACCCAAATAATACCTTCGCGATTTCTAATTCAGAGACAGATATTTCAACGATATGCTCGCGAGGAAAAGAATAAATATACGCATCTTTATCCAAATACGTCTGCACAGGCGCTTGATCTCCATCAAACGTCAAGATAAGCTGTGCATTCCCGGCTCTCTTGGTAAGCCCAAGAGGCGTATCTTCAGCTAAAATAATTCCATGATCTAAAAACATTACCCGATCACAAAGTCTCTCTACTTCTTCCATGTTATGACTGGTATAAAGAATTGACACGCCTTCATTTTTTCTCAATGATTCAACAACTTCAATCACTTTGTGTGCAATGTCAGGATCCAGACTTGCCGTCGGCTCGTCCATAAGAAGCAGTCGCGGACTGTTTAAAAGCGCCTTTACGAGAATCACGCGCGTTTTCTGCCCCGAAGACAAATGCCAAAACAGTTCATTTCCTAGCTCAGGAATTTCTAAAAGTGTGAGCAACTCTTGAATTTTTTTCTTCGCGTTTGGTACTTCATAAAGACCAGCATATATCCGCAAATTTTCAATGACGGTCATGCGTGACTGAACATACGCATACGTTGAGGCGAAATTAATGCGCGACAAACAATATTCCCGCTCTTTTGGGAATGGCTTTCCAAAATACTGTATCGTACCAGTGGTAGGAGTTATAAGATCCAGAAGCATCTGTATGGTCGTCGTTTTTCCAGCACCATTAGGGCCCAAAAGCCCCACAATCTCCCCTTCTTTTATATCAAAGGAAATATGATCAACAGCCGTAAAACTACCACCACGAG
>CAYHQC010000073.1:0-4805 GCA_964358845.1 uncultured Gammaproteobacteria bacterium
AAATTGCAAAATTACCAAAAACTCAAGCAATTGCATTGCAGCTTTGTATTTCACCTGCTGGAAATAGCTGGCAGAGAAAAGGGGCAAGCGTTATAGCCGCAGGTGTTCCCGATGCATCATCAACGACTGGGAGAACCAAATCACATCCTCATAGTCGCACTATCGAACAAAAACTCGCACAAGTTGGATTTTCTACGGCATTTCGTTTGCTTTGCGTCGGACAAACAGAGAGCGAAGCAGAGGGCTTGCTTTCAAGTGTCGCGGGCACGCTTGGTGTGTATGCGCTGGGTGAAGGAAATGCTTTTTTAGTACAAAAACCAGCATTCTGGCAGAAAAAAGCTTTTGCGAAAGGGTTTATAGAGAGAAGTATTCGGGGGTTTCCCGTCGGACAAATATTGGGAAATTCAGAACTTGCTTCTCTTTGGCATCCTCAGGGGTTGGGACTTTCGATGATTAAAAATATTGGGTGGGGAGCACGACTTTTGGGAGAGCCGCCTTCCAATCTTCCCATTGCCACAGAAGATGAGACGGCGCGTAAACACATTAATTTTTTCGCACGTACAGAATTTAAAAATACGGTAACCACATTTGGCGTCGAAAGAACGGACAGGCGCAAACATCTCTATATAATTGGAAAAACAGGGACAGGGAAGTCCACTCTCATAGCTAATATGGCAATAAATGATATGAAAAACGGCGAAGGGGTTGCTGTCATTGACCCTCACGGAGATCTAACGGATATATTATTGACCTACGTGCCGTCTCATAGGATAAACGACGTGGCGTATTTAGACCCGGCAGATATAGAACATCCGTTTCATCTAAATCCCCTGGAAGTAAAAAATCCAGCGTACCGAGAATTAATAGCGTCCGGCATCGTTTCAATATTTTATAAACTCTACCACATGAGCTGGGGCCCAAGACTTGAATATATTTTACGAAACACGATTTTGACGTTGACGCACGTGCCCGATTCGACATTTTTAGATATTCCCGAACTTTTGACGAATGAAAAATTTCGTATGAAGGCTATAGAAAATCTTGATGATAAAGTGCTTAAAAGTTTTTGGGTAAATGAATTTAATAAATTATCCCCACAACTTCGCAGCGAATCCATCTCACCAATTTTAAACAAGGTGGGACAATTTTTGTCGTCTCAAACCATCCGAAATATCGTCGGCAAGCCGCATTCAACAATTGATTTAGAAAGTATGATGAACGAGGGAAAAATAATTCTCGTTAATTTATCCCAAGGGAAGCTCGGAGAAGATACCAGCGCCCTTTTAGGCGCCATGCTTATCACCAAAATTCAGTTAGCCGCTATGAATAGAGTATACATCGAAGAAGAAAAGCGGAGAGATTTTTATTTGTATGTCGATGAATTTCAAAATTTTGCGACGCAATCATTTATTAAAATTTTATCAGAAGCCAGAAAGTATCGCCTCGATTTAACGCTTGCCAATCAGTATGTGGGACAAATAGATGAGGAGGTGCAAAAAGCCATATTTGGGAACACAGGCTCACTCATTTCGTTTTCTGTTGGGGCGGCAGATAGCAGGCTTCTTTCTCGCGAATTTGGAGAACGGTATAAGGAAGATGAACTTGTATCGCTTGGCAATTATCAAATTGTGTTAAAGCTCTCTATCGATAATCAAACATCACCGCCGTTTTCAGCGACGACCTTGCCGCTTCCACGATCCGTCAATCAAAACAGAGAGAAGGTGGTGCGCGGCAGCCGCGAGAGGTATACAAAAATGCTCTAGTATACTTGATTATGCGTGCCGATATCATAAAATATGACAGTATCAGAGCTTTCATGCTCAAAAATGATACGTATATCTCCTGTAACAGAGAATGACCACAAATCTCCCTTTGTTCCTTTAAGGTGATGAACACGAAGTAATGGGTGGCTGGCGTTGTTGAGGAAGAGCTGGATACGACGATTGACGTGTTTAGAAAGTTGTGAGTCGTGCTGGATTCTTTGGCGATAGGCCTTGCAGTACCGCGTGTGCAGATGAATAATCATGTATTAAGATAGCGCATCATGTCTTTTACGTTGGTAAATCCTTTTGTTTTTACTTTTTTGGACTTAATTTCATCAATCATTTTGTTATAGCGACGGATCGCGCGTGCAGAAAGTTGAATTTCTGGAGGCTCAAACGTCACGCGGTGTATTCCCTTTGCCACGCCAGAGAGAAATACCCTCACCGCTTCTTGTAAAGAAGAAAAACCTTGAGAGCGAATTGCGATTGCCGCGTCGTCGCGCAATTTTTTATTCATAGGAACCTGAAGGATTGTGTTGTTCATATAATATAATTATAACGGTTTGGTAGTGGATGTCAACGCAGTGAAATTGGTATAATACGTTTTGTATGAACATAGTACTTTTTGGTGGGGCATTCAACCCGCCGCATTTAGGGCATCTTCAGATAGCACAACAAGTGTTGGATTTTACTCCTACTGATGAAGTGTGGCTTCTTCCCAATTACGGACAAATACCACCAAAAACAGACATGGCGCCTGCCAATGATCGCCTCGCCATGACAAAAATGCTTGAGACGAAACGGATAAAAATATGTGATTTTGAGATTGTGCACAAACTCTCCGGAGATACAGTTGAACTTCTTAGATTTTTACCACCAGAGCATGTGTATCACTTTTTAATTGGGAGTGATTGGATTTTGCGAATGGACGAGTGGGGAGATTGGAAAGCACTCCTTAAAAAATTGCCTTTTTATATTTTCCCAAGACAAGGGTATTCGTATGCGCCGTTGCCAAGCGGAATGACGGTAGTTTCTGATCCGCTTCTTACCGTAACAGATATTTCATCAACCAAAATTAGAGAACGTGTCAAACGAGGATTGCCCAACGATACGTTTGTCCCTTTGGGAATTGAAGACTACATGAAAGAGCATGGATTATATGTACTCCTCTGACACCTCGCCTTGTATGCACCTTCCCTAAAGGATAGAATAAATATATGGCAGGAGAAGAATTATCCAGAAGAATTGCTGAGGCTGCGAAAAAAGCAGCAGCTCAGGCCGCGGAGCCAAAGCCAAACCTAGAGGAAGTAAAACCAGCTGAGGGGCCAGTAATAGAAAATGTGGCCCCAAGTGATGTTCATTCGGTGTTCGCTGAGCGGATGATTGAGTTTACCAACAAATTATCTCAAGGAGTGAAAGAGGCTGCACAAAAAATCATCGGCAGTGGCGAGTATCCTAAAGATGAGCGAGTATTTTCGATAGTTGAGTCGCTTTTGGTAGCAGATGAGGCGATGTTACAAGATGCTACCTATATGCGTTCAATTGGAGAACGTCTTGCAAATGTCGCTGCAGAAGCGGGATATTTTAGCGAAACAGGAGTTGAGGCCCGTAAGTATTTAAATCGCATTATTGAACAAAATCCGAGCTTGTCAGATTTACGACTTCGCGCAATGCCGGAAATTTCAGGTGGATCAGGCTTGTCAGATCAGGAAGAGTCCTCCGGCATCACTGATCCTGAGTATAAAGAAATAATCAAACAGCTCTACGACGGACCAAATGAATCACTGTTAAAGGATACATCTGTCGGGAAAGAATTGCAGAATTTGCAGTTTCGATTAGAAGTTGATCCTAATTCACTGTTTCGTGATCAGCACTTGGTTGATAATGTGGTGAAAGAGATTGTGAAGGCAGGACAGAAAGACAATCTTGATCCTAAGATTGTTCGTGAGGCGGTCAACCGCGCGCGTACGCTTGAGGCGTGGGTGGCGGAGAAACTAGAGGCGGAAGACACGCGAGGTATTATTCGATGGTCGGAAGTAAAAAATGATGCTCCCAAAGGGGTTGAGCATGTTGATAATCAAGCATTTATGTTTCGGGATATCACCAAAGATGAAATAAGTAAATATTTCAAACGAGGAGCAGAAGGAGAGGCGGATTGGTACTTTAACTTTATCGATCAGATTTATTCT
Source organism: uncultured Gammaproteobacteria bacterium (assembly GCA_964358845.1). Taxonomy (GTDB): domain Bacteria; phylum Patescibacteriota; class Microgenomatia; order UBA10105; family UBA927; genus UBA927. Next base: position 3,953 of record CAYHQC010000073.1, read on the forward strand.
ATGGGTCGGGAAGAGTCGCGACCAGGACTTACTCATGAGCAGCGCTTTCAAGAGTTTAAGGATTACTTGGTGTGGAAATACGGCGACGAGTATCATCTTGCAGTGCAGCTTTATCAAAAACACTGGGATAGCCGCGGGCAATTTGAGTATTCAGTAAAGGGATTGATGTATAACCCCGGGGATGTGAAAGATCGACTTAAGGCCATGTCGCTTTTGACAGGCGCTGACCTCGATCATCTCTACAAAAACTTCGACAACTCAAACGTTGCATATAACCTATATGAACACGTCATGTTTGAAACGATGGCGGAAAAACGACGAAAGTATGGCGAGGCAGTTAAGTACATGGAGAGCCCTGTTGAGTGGAACAACGAGAAATTTAAAACACGCGAAGAGCTTCTTGAGAAATTAAAAAGCAAACAGCGTGAAGAAGGGGTAAATGAGAAAGGAGAGAGAACCCAAAGCTCACTTTCTCTTGAGGATCAAAAGCTCATGTATGAAATTCAAATCCAAAATGATTTAGCGGCAGAAGGCGTCATGCTCTGGGATGATGATGTGCAAAGCTATACCGAGATGCACATTAAGCTTACGAAACTTCAGGCTGAGCGCGATGGGCTTATAAAGAAACAAAGTGATGGCACGAAACTAACCGAAAAAGAATTGGATCAACTGCAGGAAGTGAATAGGCTGTATAAAATTTATGCTCAGCGAGAGCTGTCTGTTGACGATAATTTTACCCAAAAACTGCTTCAAACCAGAGGATTATCTCCTGTGGATATTGAGGTTCGCAAGCGTCTCACAGAGTACTATAAAAGTACACACAATGGTAAAGAGCCGCCGGAGTATGAAGTGC